>NZ_CAUQPH010000014.1:0-53128 GCF_963519925.1 uncultured Stenotrophomonas sp.
GTCCACAGCGCGCCCAGCGCCTGCAGCGCGCGCAGTGCCGGTCGCGGCAGGCTCAATCGGCCTCGTTGGGGATCAGCAGCCACAGCACCAGGTACACCAGGATGCCCGGAAACGCCGCCGAGGCCAGCGAGACCAGCACGAACAGGACCCGCAGCAACGTCGGGCTCCAGCCGAAACGGTGGGCGATGCCGCCCATCACCCCGGCGATCATGCGGTCGTTGAGGGATCGCGACAGCGTGCGTGGGGCGGTGGTGTTCATGCGGGTGATCTCCTGCGGTTTTTGCGACAGGCTAGCGCACCGGCTGTGTAGCCGGTGCGTTGGCGTCGCGTCCGGCCAGCCAGCTGGAAATGGTGCCCGGCACTTCCCGCTGGGCGCGGCCGGAGACGTAGATGCCGATATGCCCGCCGCGGAAGCTGCTTTCAGTGTAGTCACGGCTGCCGAGCCGGCCTGCCATGGCGCGCGAGGCGTCCGGCGGCACCAGGTGGTCCTGCTCGGCGTAGATGTTCAGCACCGGCAGGGTGACCTGGCGCAGGTCCACCTGTTCCTCGCCGATGCGCACGCCGTCGTGCATCAGTCCATTGCCCTGGTAGAACTGCTTGATGAAGTCGCGGAAGGCTTCGCCGGCCAGGTCGGGCGAATCGAAGATCCACTTTTCCATGCGCAGGAAATCCTGCAGCGCGGCCTTGTCGTCGAGGATGTCCAGCAGCCCGACGTATTTCTGGATGTTGAGCCGGAACGGCTTGAGCATCAGGTAGCTGGCATTCATCAGGTCGGCCGGGATGTTGCCCAGCGTGTCGACCAGCAGATCCACGTCGACCTGCCGCGCCCAGTGCGAGAGCATGTTGTCCGGGGTGTGGAAGTCGACCGGGGTGACCATGGTGATCAGGTTGGCCAGCTTGTGCTGGCGCAGGGCCGCATAGCAGAGCGCGAAGACGCCGCCCTGGCAGATGCCGAGCATGTTGATCGGCGCGCCGTCATTGGCGGCCAGCAGGTGGTCCACCGCGCCGTCCACGAACCGCAGCAGGTAGTCCTCCAGGGTCTGGTACCGCTCGGAGCGGTCGGGGTAGCCCCAGTCCAGCACGTAGACGTCGTGGCCCAGCGCCAGCAGGCGCTGCACCAGCGAACGGTCGGCCTGCAGGTCGACCATGTAGGGCCGGTTGACCAGCGCGTAGACGATCAGCAGCGGGGTGCGCTGGACCGGCGCCTGCTCGCCGATGAAGCGGTACAGGGCGACCTTGCCGTCGCGCCACACTTCCTCGCGTTGGGTCGCGCCGTAGTCCACGTCCTCTACCGAGGGCAGCAGCTTCAACCCGTCCATCAGCTTGCGCTGCATCGACAGGGTTTCCTGCAGCAGGTCTTCGGCATTGAAGCCCAGCGGTCCCTTCATGGCGCCGCCTTGCCTGCGCGCGGCTTGGCTTCAGCCTTCCCCGCCGGCTTCTTCGCCACCTTCTTCGTGGCCTTTTTCGCCGGCCTGGCGGCCGCCGGTGCCGGCGCGGCGGCAGCGGCCATGCGTCGCACCAGCCGCTCCAGTTCGGTGATGCGCCGGTGCGCGGCATCCATTTCGGTGCGGGTCGGCAGGCCGACCGCCTCGCACAGCCGCTCGACCTCCTGCTGCGCGCCCGCGCGCAGGCGCATCTGCGCATTGCCCAGCGCCGCATACACCTGCTGGAAGGCCTCGGACAGCGCGACCTTGGCGTAGGCATCCTCGGCCGCTTCGATCCACAGGTCGAACAACGCGCGCGCACTGGTCAGCTGGTTGCCCGGCGCTTCGTGTTCGGCCAGGCGCTGCTCGAACAGGGCGAAGGCGTCGTCCAGCGCCTGCTTGATCTGGTCCACGTAGTCGCCCGCGTGTCCCTGGAATTCCTGCTGGGCGCGCAGCAGCGCCTGCCAGCGCGCCTGGTGTTCGCGGCCGGGGCCGAACGCCGGGCTCTGCAGCCATGGGCCCAGGTCCTGCTGCAGGCGCTCCAGCAGGGCCAGCAGGTCCGGCCCCCCGGGCTGGGTGTGGCCACGCGCGCCCTGCAGCATCCACTTCAGCAGGCCGTCGCCCTGCCCTTCAACCGCTTCGCGCCAGGCCTGGGCGATGTCAGCACTGCTGGCGTCCTGGCCGGCAAAGCGCGCGGCCACCTGCTGCATGGTGCCGTACCAGCCGCCGGCCTGTTCGCGGAAGCGGTGCACGGCGTCCGCGGACTGGCGGTTGCCCGGGCTGGACATCAGCTGCGCCCAGCCTTCGATGGTCTGCTGCCAGCTGCCCGGCGCGGCGGCGTCGCCGGCCCCCGGAGCGGCCGCGTGCCGCAATGCATCGCCCCAGGCGCTGAAGTACTGCCGCGCCAGCGTCTCGAAGTCGCCGGCGTCATGGCCGCTGCCGGCCGTGCTCACAGCAGCGCTCCACGGCGACGGGACAGGCGCGACGGCATGCTCGGGCTCCGGCTCACGGCTTGGGGATGCGCAGGGTCTTGCTGATCATCAGCGACCCGGACAGGGCGAACAGCAGCACCAGCGGGTGCAGCTGCCACGGCCCGAGCTGCCAGCGACCCAGCCACAGCTCGTGACCGATTGCACCCGTGCTCGCGGCAACCGCCAGCACCACCACCATCGCCAGGCTGGTCGGGATCGGCGTGCCCTCGAAGTACGGCACCTTGTCGCCCTCGCCGGCCAGCGCCTCGGCGGTGACGTTGTAGCGCGCCAGGCGGCTCACCCCGCAGCAGACGAAATAGCTCAGCACCAGCCAGTCCCAGCCGCCCTGCATGCCGCAGGCATAGGCCAGCGCGGCCGGGGCGACGCCGAAGGAGATCACGTCCGAAAGCGAGTCCAGCTCGCGGCCCAGGGTCGAACTGGACTTGCGCCAGCGCGCGATGCGCCCATCCAGCGCGTCGAAGATGAAGGCCAGCGGGATCAGCGCCATGCCGAACAGAAGGTAGCTGCGCTCGCCGTCCTGCAGGAAGCGCATCGCCGCGAACACCGCACCGGTACCGCAGAAAGCATTGGCCAGGGTGAACCAGTCGGCCAGCTGGAACTCGCGCAGCATCGTGAAGTGACGTTTCATGGAAGCTCGATTGGCGGCAATACCGAAAGAGTACCGCGAGCAGGCCAAACCGCGACAGCCTTCACGGTCCCGACGGCCTTCGCATGGCGCTCACGCGACCGCGACGTGCGGTGAATTTTTCGCCACCCATCTTGACAGCCATGGGGACTGGTCGATGCCGGGGCTTATCCACAAACTTACGCACCGGTCATCCACACCCCCTGTGGATAACGCGGGGGTTCCCTACAGACGGGTGAAGGACCAGCCCTGCATGGCGCCGTCCCGGTACGGCATCACGCCGTGGAACGGGCGCGGGTCGGCGTCGAACACCATCGGCAGGAACTGGCGGTCGCCCTCCCACAGCGGCAGGGTCTCGAGCTTGTCCACGTCCACCCATTCGAGGGTGCCCTCGGGGTTCGAGGCAAACGGCGTTCCGGTGAAGTCGTCGATGACGAACACGAACCCGAACCAGTCCTCGCCTGCCTTGCCGAACCCCGGCCAGCTGATCGTGCCGCGCATGCGCATGCGGCCGCATTCGATGCCGGCTTCTTCCAGGATCTCGCGGCGCATGCCGGCGGCCACGTCTTCGTCGCGCTCGACCTTGCCCCCCAGGCCGTTGTACTTGCCCAGGTGCTGGTCGCCGGGGCGGGCGTTGCGGTGGATCATCAGGGCCTGGCGGCCATCGGGCGACAGCACGTAGCCCAGCGTGGCTACGATCGGGGTATAGGGCATGGGTCAGCTGGCAAGTTGGGTGCGGCGGGTATCGGAAGGTGCCGGTGCGGCGTCCTGGTCGCGGCGCAGGGTGGCCACGCCGTGGCCGCGCTCGGCCAGGTATTCCAGCCATTTGCCCAGGAAGGTGTTCATGCGCATGCGATGGCTGATCAGCTCGGCCGGCGGCGGGTACATGCCCACCACGTCCTGCCAGCGGCGCCCCACGTAGCAATGGGTGGTCTCGGCCTGGCGGGCGTCGCGGTACAGGCGCACGTAGGCGGACGGGTCGGGCTGGCCGGTGACCGGGTCGGCGAAATCGTAGGTCAGGCGCAGCTCGACCGTGTACCGGTGGCACTCGATCACGTCCAGGCGCACGTCCAGGCCATCGCCCACCGAGGACACGTAACTGCCGGGGGCCAGCTCGGCCGGTCCGAACAGCCGCACCAGATGGCGGTAGTTCTCGGCGTACAGGCCCATCAGCCAGCTGAGGCGGCTGAGCCGGGGGATGCGTTCGATGCGGGGCGATGCCTGGGCCATGAATCCGATCCTACACGTTGGTAGCACCAACGTGGGGACGCACCCCGCGCGCCGGTAGGTCACGACCGTTGGTCGTGATCCCTTCCGTTAATACAGTTCGCGGCGCAGCCCCAGCGTGGTCAGCACCTTGCTCGAGATCTCCTCGATCGAGGTATGGGTGGTGCTCAGGGTGGGAATGCGCTCCATCCGGAACATGGTCTCGGCGGCGGCGACCTCGCGGCGGCAGGTGTCCAGGTTGGCGTACCGCGAGTTCGGGCGGCGCTCCTGGCGGATCTGCTGCAGGCGGTCCGGATCGATGGTCAGGCCGAACAGCTTGCTGCGGTACGGCCGCAGCCGTGCCGGCAGGCGGTCCTGCTCCAGGTCCTCTTCGGTCAACGGATAGTTGGCGGCGCGCACCCCGTAATGCAGGGCCAGGTAGATGCAGGTCGGGGTCTTGCCGGCCCGCGACACCGCCACCAGGATCACGTCGGCGTCGTCATAGTTGATGGCGATCCCGTCGTCGTGGGTCAGCGCGAAGTTCATCGCGTTGATGCGCCTGTGGTAGGTCTCGAAATCGACCATGCCGTGGGCCTGGCCGACCCGGGAATGGCGGTTGACCGCCAGTTCGCGCTCCAGCGGTTCGATGAAGGGGGCGAACACGTCGAGCATCAGCCCGCCGCTTTCGGCCAGGATCATGCTCAGCCGGCTGTCCACGCAGGAACTGACCACGATCGGCCGGACTTGGTAGCGCTCCCCGGCCGCCCGGATCCGTTCGCAGGCTTCGCGGGCCTTTTCCGGATCGTCGATGAACGACATGCGGTCGGTAATGAAGCTGAATCCGGAGAACTGGGTCAGCAGGCTATGTCCAATGGTTTCAGCGGTGATACCGGTTCCATCGGATACGTAGAACACCGGACGGATCGTCGACATACGGCTTTTAACCCCTCTGAAGCTTAAAAATGCCGTCGATACAAGCTTGTGCCGATGGCGGTATGCCCGGCATCATATCGGCTTCTTCCTACGGACGTGGCCATTAAGCCCGCCTCGGGCGATGGCCAAACGGAGCATCGCGCTTGAACGAGAATATCCTGTGGTTGCACGAACTGCGCCTGGCCGACCTGGCCCGCGTAGGCGGCAAGAATTCGTCGCTGGGCGAAATGATCGGCAATCTTGCCGGGCTGGGGGTGTCCGTTCCCGGCGGTTACGCAACCACCGCTGAAGCCTTCAAGGACTTCATCGCGCACAACGATCTGTCCAAGCGCATCTTCGACAAGCTGGCCACGCTGGACGTGGAAGATGTCGCCGCGCTCACTGCGGCGGGCAAGGAGATCCGGGGCTGGGTGATCGACGCTCCGCTGCAGCCGCAGCTGGACCAGGACATCCGCAGCGCCTACAAGCAGCTGTGCGACGAGAACGGCGGTGGCGACGTGGCCGTGGCGGTGCGCTCTTCGGCTACCGCCGAAGACCTGCCCGATGCCTCGTTCGCCGGCCAGCAGGAGACCTTCCTCAACGTGACCGGTGCCGACGATGTCGTGCACAAGGTCAAGGAAGTGTTCGCCTCGCTCTACAACGACCGTGCCATCGCCTACCGCGTGCACCACGGTTTCAAGCACGAAGACGTGTTCCTGTCCTCGGGCGTGCAGCTGATGGTGCGTTCGGGCGTGGGTTCGTCCGGCGTGCTGTTCACCCTGGACACCGAGTCGGGCTTCCGTGACGTGGTGTTCGTGACCTCCAGCTTCGGCCTCGGCGAGATGGTCGTGCAGGGCGCGGTCAACCCGGACGAGTTCTACGTCTACAAACCCACGCTCAACGCCGGCAAGCCGGCCATCCTGCGCCGTTCGCTGGGCAGCAAGGCGATCCGCATGGTGTATTCGGACGTGCCCGGCGAGCGTGTGCGCATCGAAGACACCCCGGTCGAGATCCGCAACACGTTCTCGATCAGCGATGAAGACGTGCAGGAGCTGTCGAAGCAGGCGCTGATCATCGAAAAGCATTACGGCCGCCCGATGGACATCGAGTGGGCCAAGGACGGGGTGAGCGGCAAGCTGTTCATCGTGCAGGCGCGTCCGGAGACGGTGAAGTCGCGCGGCCATGCCACGCAGATCGAGCGCTTCGCGCTGAACCAGAAGGACGGCAAGGTGCTGGCCGAAGGCCGCGCGGTGGGCGCCAAGATCGGTGCGGGCGTCGCCCGCGTGGTCAAGTCGCTGGACGACATGGCGCGCGTGCAGCCGGGCGACGTGCTGATCGCCGACATGACCGACCCCGATTGGGAGCCGGTGATGAAGCGGGCTTCGGCCATCGTCACCAATCGCGGTGGCCGTACCTGTCACGCGGCGATCATCGCGCGTGAGCTGGGCGTGCCGGCGGTGGTCGGTTCGGGCAATGCGACGCAGGTGCTGCAGGACGGCCAGGAAGTGACGGTCAGCTGCGCCGAGGGCGACACCGGCTTCATCTACGAGGGCAAGCTGGACTTCGAGCGCACCACCACGGACCTGGGCAACATGCCGCCGGCGCCCCTGAAGATCATGATGAACGTGGCCAACCCGGAACGTGCCTTCGACTTCGGCCAGCTGCCGAACGCGGGCATCGGCCTGGCCCGCCTGGAGATGATCATTGCCAGCCACATCGGCATCCATCCGAACGCGCTGCTGGAGTACGACCGCCAGGATGCGGCGACGAAGAAGAAGATCGACGAGAAGATCGCCGGTTACGCTGATCCGGTCAGCTTCTACGTGAACCGCCTGGCCGAAGGCATCGCCACGCTGACCGCGTCGGTGGCGCCGAACCCGGTGATCGTGCGCCTGTCGGACTTCAAGTCCAACGAGTACGCCAACCTGATCGGCGGCAGCAATTACGAGCCGCACGAAGAGAACCCGATGATCGGCTTCCGCGGCGCGAGCCGTTATGTCGATCCGAGTTTCTCGGCGGCGTTCGCGCTGGAATGCAAGGCCGTGCTGCGCGTGCGAAACGAAATGGGCCTGGACAACCTGTGGGTGATGATTCCGTTCGTGCGCACGCTGGAAGAAGGCCGCAAGGTCGTCGAGGTGCTGGAACAGAATGGCCTGAAGCAGGGCGAAAACGGGCTGAAGATCATCATGATGTGCGAGGTGCCGTCCAACGCGCTGCTCGCCGATGAGTTCCTGGATATCTTCGATGGCTTCTCGATCGGTTCCAACGACCTGACCCAGCTGACGCTGGGCCTGGACCGCGATTCGTCGATCGTGGCGCACCTGTTCGACGAGCGGAACCCGGCGGTGAAGAAGCTGCTGTCGATGGCGATCAAGGCGGCACGTGCCAAGGGCAAGTACGTCGGCATCTGTGGGCAGGGCCCGTCGGATCATCCGGACCTGGCCGAATGGCTGATGCAGGAAGGCATCGAGTCGGTGTCGCTGAATCCCGATACGGTGGTGGATACCTGGCTGCGGCTGGCCAAGCTCAAGGCCAAGGGCTGATAACGAAAAACCCCGCGTCGGCGGGGTTTTTTTTGTGTCGGACACCCCGGTTACCTGCACGTAGAGCCACGCCCTGCGTGGCTGCTCTCCGTTCCGGCACGGCGAAGCGTCTCCGTTCGGGCACACCGCAAAGCCACGCAGGGCGTGGCTCTACGCTTCGATCTGCTCCGCGAAGCCACGCAGGGCGTGGCTCTACGCTTCGATTGCCTGGGCGCTTGGGTAGTCGGTAAATCCGGCGTCGGCGCCGCCAAAGAAGGTGGCCTTGTCCGGGGCGTTCAATGCCAGGCCCTGCTGCAGGCGGGTCGGCAGGTCCGGGTTGGCGATGAACGGTCGGCCGAAACCGATCAGGTCGGCCCAGCCCCTGGCCAGCGCTTCTTCGGCGCGCTCCACGGTGTACTTGCCGGCGTAGATCAGGGTGCCGCGGTAGATCATGCGCAGCGCTTCCTTGAACGCCACCGGCATCACCGGGGCGTCTTCCCAGTCGGCTTCGGCGATGTGCAGGTAGGCCACGCCGATGCTGTCGAGGAGGTGTGCGGCGGCGAGGTAGGTGGCCTGCGGGGTGTCGTCCACGGCGCCCTGCAGGGTGGTCAGCGGGGCCAGGCGCACGCCGACGCGGTCGGCGCCCACTTCTGCGGCAACGGCTTCGGCGACTTCGCGCAGGAAGCGCAGGCGGTTCTGCAGCGACCCGCCGTAGGCGTCGGTGCGCTGGTTGGACCCGGAGTCGATGAACTGGTTGATCAGGTAGCCATTGGCCCCATGCAGTTCCACGCCGTCGAAACCGGCATCGAGGGCGCGTCGCGCCGCCAGGGCGTAGTCGCGCACGATCTGCGGGATCTCGGCAACCTCAAGTGCCCGGGGCATGGAGTGCTGGACCATCTCGCCCACCCCACCCTGCGGCCCGGTGCCGGCCACGTCGACGAACACCTTGACCCCGTCGGCCTGCAGCGCCGAGGCCGACACCGGCGCGGCGCCGTCGGGCTGCAGGGCAACGTGCGAGACCCGGCCCACGTGCCACAGCTGGGCGAAGATGCGGCCGCCTGCTGCGTGCACGGCGTCGGTGACACCGCGCCAGCCGGCGACCTGGGCGTCATCGTGGATGCCCGGGGTCCAGGCGTACCCCTGCCCCTGCGGGCTGATCTGGGTGCCTTCGCTGACGATCAGCCCGGCCGAGGCGCGCTGGGCGTAGTACGCGGCCATCATCGGGGTGGCGACGTTGCCGCTGGCGGCCCGGGAACGGGTCATCGGCGGCATGACGATGCGGTTGGGCAGCGTCAGCGCGCCCAGCCGGTATGGGGTGAACAGCATGGGGGAGATCCTTGGTAAACGACTGTGCCAAGGATGGGGACGGCCGGACGTGGCAAAAAGCGCCATGGCGGCAAAACTGTTGTGCCGTGGGTGCAATGATCAGATGCCGGGGACGCCCCCACCCCCCCGACGTAGAGCCACGCCCTGCGTGGCTGAGGCAGTTCCCGATCCAATGCAGCCACGCAGGGCGTGGCTCTACGCGCGACTGCCTGCGAGCTGGTTGTACGCCGCACGCACCGTTTCGTACCCGTACTGCTTTTCCAGCCGGCGCACGATGAAATGGCCACGCGCCATGTCCTGGTAGTAGTCGGTGAACATGGTGTTGAGGGTCGCGCCGGCGACCGCACCGATCACCGGCACGGCCTGCGCGGCGAACTTTTCGGTGACCACGACGCCGAAGCGTGCGGCGACCTTCTCCACGATCTTGGCCAGCCACTTGCCGGCCTCCTTCGGGGTCAGCCCGATCATCACGCCACCACCGCCCACCGCCGCGCCGGCCAGTTCGGCCGACAGGTGGCGCATGACCTCGGCAGTGAAGCCGCGGGTGATGTAGTAGCCGGTCTCGCTGGCATCGTCCTGGCCGGAATTGCCGCCCAGCGCGAACACTTCCAGGCAGGCGTGGCGGGTGCCCATCTCGCTCAGGTCGAAGCCTTCGCTGCGCGCCACGTCGGCGACCGAGCGCATCATGATGGTGGTGGACACCGGCAGTTCCAGGAACAGCGCGGTGAAGCCGAAGGCGCCGCCCAGCGCGCCGGTGGCCGCCGCAGCCGCCTTGTGCCAGCGCGTCGAAGCGGCCTTGCCGGGCGTGTTGTCCATGCTCCACAGCGCGGCCTGGGCCGATTTGAACAGCGCCGCCTCGACCGCGCCATGGATGCGCCGCGACACCACTCCCGGCAGCTTCCTGACCGCGAACTCCAGCGGCGAGCCGATCAGGTTGGCCATCTTGGCGGTCAGCGTCGGCGATTCGAGCAGCGCGACCGCACGCTCGAGGTCGGCCCAGTCCTTCGACGCGGGCGCGATCTTCGCTTCCAGCGGCGGCGGGAGGATACGGACGATATGGCTCATCAACCGATCATACCCCCGCCAACGCACCGCAACCTACCGGTAGCGCCGGCCGTTGGCCGGCCCTCATGAACGTCGTGCGCATGCGAGGACCTTCAGGCCCCCGGAAGCCCCGACAACGCCCCCATGAACTGCCGATAGTGGCGCAGCTCGGCGATCGAGTCGTGCACGTCGCTCAGCGCGGTGTGGCTGGAGGTCTTGCCCACCCCCGCGGCCACCGACGGCGCCCAGCGCCGCGCAAGTTCCTTGACCGTCGACACGTCAAGGTTGCGGTAATGGAAATACTTTTCAAGCCGCGGCATCTCGCGGTGCAGGAAGCGGCGGTCCTGGCAGATCGAGTTGCCGCACATCGGCGAGGCGCCGGCCTTGATCCACTGCGCCAGGAAATTCACGGTCTGCGCCTCGGCCTGGGCCAGGGTGACCTGGCTGTCGACCACGCGCTGCCACAACCCCGAACGGCGGTGCTGGTTGCGGTTCCATTCGTCCATCGCCTCCAGCCGCTCCAGCGGCTGGTGGATCGCCAGCTCCGGGCCTTCAGCCAGCACGTTCAACTGCGCGTCGGTGACCACGGTGGCGATCTCGATGATCGCGTCGTTGTCGGTATCCAGACCGGTCATTTCCAGGTCGATCCAGATCAGTCGTTCGCCTTCCGCGCCGATATCCGCCATGTGTCCACGCCTTGTCTACGAGGAGGCCATGATATCGCGTAGTTGCGGCCGGCGTTACGGCAGCAGCAGCGGCGGCTTGCCGCGCTTGGCGCGGAAATAGTTGGTCAGGCGGGTACTCGCATCCATGGCCAGCACGCCGCCATGCACGTCCACGCGGTGGTTGTGGCGCGGATCGCCGAGCAGGTCGAACACGCTGCCACAGGCGCCGGTCTTGGGGTCGCTGGCGGCATAGACCAGCCGCTCCACCCGCGCATGCACCACCGCCATCGCGCACATCGCGCACGGCTCCAGGGTCACGTACAGGGTGCTGCCGAGCAGGCGATGATTGCCGAGCGCCCTGCCCGCGCGCCGCATCGCCACGATCTCGGCATGGGCGCTCGGGTCGTGGTCGGCGATGTTGAGGTTCCAGCCTTCGCCCAGCACGTTGCCATCGGCAGCCACCAGCACCGCGCCGACCGGGATCTCGTTGAATTCGCGTTCCGCACGTTCGGCCAGCTGCAGCGCGTGCCGCATCCAGTATTCGTCCTGGTCGTGCACCGGCACGCCCAGCGGCGGCGGCGCGGGCAGGCGCTCAACCATGGCCGTCGGCCCTGCGCAGGAAGGCTTCGAACGCGGCCAGGGTGGCTTCGCTCACGTGATGCTCGATGCCTTCGGCGTCGCGCCGCGCCGAATCCGGGTCAACGCCCAACGCCAGCAGGAACCGCTCCACGGTCTGGTGGCGGGCGCGCATCTGGACCGCCAGCGCTTCGCCGGCCGGGGTCAGGAACACGCCGCGGTACGGGCGCTGGATCGCCCAGCCCTCCTTAACCAGGCGCTTGAGCGCCTTGGCCACGGTCGGCTGCGCAACGCCCAGCCGGGTGGCGATATCGACCTGCCGGGCCTCGCGGCCGTCCGCGATCAGGTCGGCGATGAGTTCCACGTAGTCTTCAACCAGTTCCGAGCGTCGCGCCTCACGCACCTGCACGAAGCCCTCGACGTGCACCTGGGCATCGATGAGTGGACTGGGCGTCTTGCGGGCGGGAGGCGACATGCCCCCAGTTTACCGCAGGCGCGGCCGCTCACTCCCCGCGACGCAACAGCCCGGTCTCGAACACCACTTCCCCGTCCAGGTTGCGCGCGGCCAGGTTGCCGCCGTGCGCGCGGGCGAACTCATGGGCAATGAACAACCCCAGGCCCAGCCCGCGGCTGTCATGGAAGCTGGCCTTGAACGGTTCGAACAGGCGCGGCAGCAGCGCCTCGGGAATCTGCCCCGCATTGCGCACCTGAAGCCGCAGGGAATCGCCGGGGAGCCCGCGCACCAGCACCTGCACCGGCGCGTTACCACCGTGCAGGACCGCGTTGCCGACCAGGTTGGAGAGCAGCTGGGCCAGCCGGTCCGGATCGCCCTGCAGGCAGGTCTCGCCCTCCACCTGCAGCTCGATGCGCGCCTGCGGGTAAGCACGGCCCATCTCGCTGACCACCGCCGCTGCTACTTCAGCCAGGTCACAGTCCACCTGCTGGATCCGCAACCCGCCGCTGCGGATGCGCGAGAAGTCCAGCAGCTGTTCCACCATCCGCGCCATGCGCACGGCGCTGTTTTCCAGGTGCACCAGGGTCTGCTGCACCGACGGGTCCGCAGGCAGGTCCAGCGCCAGCTTGTCCGCACACAACAGGATTGCCGACAGCGGCGTGCGCAGGTCGTGCGTGAGCACCGCCATCATCGTTTCGTTGAGCTTGAGCGCGTGCTCCAGCGCCTGGTTGCGCGCCTTCAGCAGCTGCTTCTGCTGGTAGAGCTCGATGAACACATTGACCTTGCTCATGATCACCTGCGGCTCGATCGGCTTGTGCAGGAAATCCACCGCACCGCTTTCGTAGCCCTTGAACGCGCGCACCGGGTCGTTCGGCGAGGCGGTCAGGAAGATGATCGGCACGTCGCGGCTGCGCTGCGAACCGCGCATCAGCTCGGCCAGCGAGAAGCCGTCGATCTCCGGCATGTGCACGTCCAGCAGCGCCAGCGCCACCTCGTGCTCGAGCAGCAGTTCCAGCGCTTCAGCGCCCGACGCCGCACACAGGATGTCCAGCCCGTCGCGGCGCAGCAGCGCTTCCATCGCCACCAGGTTCTGCGGCACGTCGTCGACGATCAGCAGGTTCACCCGTTCGGTGGAGGCCGAGGTGGTGGGCGCAATCAGGTTCATCGTGCAAGGCCTTTCATACGCGAACAAAGGGAAACAAGGGTCAATACCGCATCGGCGCCGGCGTGGGCCAGCGCCGCTGCCGGCATGATCGGGGAGAAGGCATCGTCCGGGCTCTGGATCCAGGCCTGGCCACCGGCCTCGCGCACCCGCGCCACGCCGGCGCTGCCATCGTTGCTGGCGCCGGTGAGCAGGATCGCCAGCACGCCGCTGCCGAACACCTCGGCCGCGCTTTCGAACAGCGGGTCGATCGCCGGCCGCGAGAACAGCACTGGCGGGTCGATCGACAACGCCACGCTGTCACGACCTTCGACCAGCAGATGGTAGTCCGGCGGCGCGAAGGTGACCGTGCCCGGCTCCAGCGGCTGCTTGTCTTCGGCCTCGCGCACCGGCAGCGCGCAGCCGCCGTCGAGCAGGCTGGCGATGCCGCTGGGGCGGTCGCGCGGCAGGTGCAGGACTACCAGCACCGGCATCGGCAACCCAGCCGGCAATGCGGCCAGCAGCTGCTGCAGCGCGCTCACGCCGCCGGCGGAAGCACCCACCACGATCAGTTCGATTCCGGAATGCGCGGACGCTGCGTTCATCAGGCCAGCTTCCGGTACAGGCGCTGCTCGCGCGCGCAGGCTTCGAATGCATCGGCATGGGCGCCGAACTGCAGCGACTCCTTGCTGCCCAGGCCGAGGAAGCCGCGGTGCACCAGCGCCTCGTGGAACAGGCCGATGGCGCGATCCTGCAGGGCGCGCTGGAAATAGATCAGCACGTTGCGGCACGACACCAGGTGGACCTCGGAGAACACCGTGTCGGTGGCCAGGCTGTGGTCGGCGAACACGATGTTGCGCTTGAGCCTGCGGTCGAACACCACGTTGCCGTAACCGCTGCTGTAGTAGTCCGACAACGAACTACTCCCGCCAGCCGCCAGGTAGTTGCGGCTGAACTGGGCCAGGCGCTCGATCGGGAAGGCGCCCGCTTCAGCCGCTTGCAGCGCTTCGGGGTTGATGTCGGTGGCATAGATGATGGCGCGGTCGAGCAGGCCTTCCTCGTGCAGCAGGATCGCCAGCGACCACACCTCTTCGCCGGTGCTGCAGCCGGCGATCCACAGCTTGATCGACGGGTACGTCCGCAGCACCGGGATGGCGTGTTCGCGCAGCATGCGGAAGTACGCCGGGTCGCGGAACATCTCCGACACCTGCACGGTGAAGTACTGCATGGCCAGCGCGAAGGTTTCCGGCTCGTGCAGCAGCCGGTGCTGCAGGGCGCCCATGCTGTCGCACTCGAACCGCGCCATCGCATGGCGCATGCGCCGCCGCAGCGAGGCCAGCGCGTAGTCGCGGAAATCGTAGTGGTAGCGCTGGTACACCGCCTCCAGCAGCAGGCGCAGCTCCAGGTCGAACAGCTCGGCCTCGTTCATCGGCGCGAGCACCACACGCGGCACAGCGAGACCAGCTTGTCCACGTCGATCGGCTTGGCGATGTAGTCGTTGGCGCCGGCCTGCAGGCAGTGCTCGCGGTCGTCGGGCATGGCCTTGGCGGTCAGCGCGATGATCGGCAGGTCACGCCAGCGGTTGTCGCTGCGGATCTCGCGCATCGCGGTCAGCCCGTCCATCTCCGGCATCATGATGTCCATCAGCACCAGGTCGATGTCCGGGCCCAGCCGATCCAGCGCCTCGCGGCCGTTACGGGCAATCTCCAGCTTCACCCCCAGCGGTTCGAGCACGCTGGACAGGGCAAAGATGTTGCGCACGTCGTCCTCGGCCAGCAGCACGGTGCGCCCGTCCAGCACCGCATCGCGGCGGCGTGCTTCGCGCAGCAGGCGCTGCTGGTCGCTCGGCAGCGACGCTTCCACGCTGTGCAGGAACAGGGTGACCTCATCCAGCAGGCGCTCGGGCGAGCGCGCGCCCTTGATGATGATGCTCTTGGAATAGCGGCGCAGGCGCTGCTCTTCGTCGCGGGTCAGCGCACGCCCGGTGTAGACGATCACCGGCGGGAAGCCCAGCGCTTCGTTGCCGGCCATGTGTTCGAGCAGGTCGTAGCCGGTGCCGTCGGGCAGCGCCAGGTCGGTCACCATGCAGTCGAAGGTGGAATTGGCCAGCTCGGCGATCGCCTCGGCCAGGGTGCCGACCGCGGTGATCTCCAGCTGGTCGCGCCCCAGCAGCAGCTGCAGGTTGGAGCGCAGCGCGCTGTCGTCCTCGACGATCAGCAGGCGGCGCACGTCACGCTCGCTGGTGGCTTCCAGCTGCTGGATCGCCTCGACCAGGCGCTCGCGCGTGGCCGGCTTGATCACGTAGCCGATCGCGCCCAGCTCCAGTGCCACCTGCGAACGTTCCAGGCCGGACACCACGTGCACCGGAATGTGGCGCGTGGCCGGGTCGCGCTTCAGACGTTCCAGCACGCTCAGCCCGGACACATCGGGCAGGCCGATGTCGAGCAGGATGCCGTTCGGCCGCAGCTCCGACGCCAGCGCCAGCGCTTCCTCCGCGCTCTGCGCGACCACGCAGTCGAAGTCCAGCTCATGCGCCATCCCCACCAATGCCTCGGCGAAGGTGACGTCGTCCTCGACCACCAGGATCATCCGCCCTGCCCGGCTGCGGCGACCGCGGTCGTCGGCAACGCGCGGCGCCTGCGCGGCCGGTGCGTCGTGGGACGAGCCGAACAGCGGCGCCGGCACCGACGGCTTTGCCACCGTTGCCGGGCGCACGTCCGGCGCGCTGGCCAGTGGCGCGGCGCTGGCGCTGGCCGCCAGCGGCAGCTCCAGGGTGAAGCAGCTGCCACGGCCGGGTTCGCTGGTCACGGCGATATCGCCGCCCATCCGCGAAGCGAGGTCGCGCGAGATCGACAGTCCCAGCCCGGTGCCGCCATAGCGGCGACGCGTACTGCCATCGGCCTGGCGGAAGGCCTCGAAGATCACCTCGGTCTGGGCCTGGGCAATGCCGATGCCGGTATCGCTCACCGCGAACTGGATGCGTCCGTTGCCGCTGCCGCGCACCACCAGCGAGACGCTGCCGTGCTCGGTGAACTTGACCGCATTGGCCAGCAGGTTCTTCAGTATCTGCTGCAGGCGCTGCCCGTCGGCCACCAGCTGCGTGGGCGCATCGGGCTCGGCGCGGATGTCCAGCGCCAGCCCCTTCTGCGCCGCCAGCGGTTCGAAGGTCTCCTTCAACCGCTGCAGCACGCTGGACACCGCCAGGTTCTCTTCGGCCAGCTCGACATGGCCGGCCTCGATCCGCGACAGGTCCAGGATGTCGTTGATCAGCGCCAGCAGGTCGTTATTGGACGAGTGGATGGCCTGCGCGTACTTGACCTGTTCGGCGGTGAGCGTGCCGTCCTTGTTGTCGGCCAGCAGCTTGGCCAGGATCAGCGCGCTGTTGAGCGGCGTGCGCAGCTCATGCGACATGTTGGCCAGGAATTCGGATTTGTAGCGAGAGCTCGCTTCGAGCTCGCGGCTGTTCTGCACCAGCTGGCCCTGCGCCACCAGCAGCGCCTGCTGCCGCGCTTCCAGCTCGTGGGTGCGCTCTTCCAGCTGGACGTTGGTCTGTTCCAGCTCGGCCTGCTGCTGTTCCAGGTTGGCCTGCGAATGCAGCAGGCTGCGGCTCTGCTCTTCCAGTTCCTCGTTGGCCACCCGCAGCTCTTCCTGCTGGGTCTGCAGTTCTTCGCTCTGGCGCTGGGTTTCTTCCAGCAGCTCTACCAGCTGCGCGCGCAGCAGCGCCGTGCGCAGCGCCATGCCGACCGGTTCGGCGCACACGCGCAGCAGGTCCAGCTCCAGCGAACGTGCCGGGGAGACCCCGGCACGCCCCAGTTCGACCATGCCCACGACCACGCCGTCGGCGGTGATCGGTCCCAGCAGCCGCTGGTGCACGCGGGCGCGGCCCAGCGCGGTCTCGATCTCCAGCGAACTTTCGTCTTCTTCCAACCGGCGCGGCTGGCCCTCCCGCAGCACCTCGCCCCACTGTCCCGCCTTCACCGGCAGCGACTCGGGAAGCCCGGTCGGCAGCGCCGCCCCGCCCACCAGCACCAGGCGCTCGCCGTGCAGGCGGTACAGCGCGCCCACGTCCGCATTCAGGCGGGCGCACAACGAGCGCATGGCCGCATCGGCCAGCGTGCGCGGCTCCGGATCGCCACGCAGGCTGACGGTCACATCGTTCTCGCCTTCCTGCAGCCACAGCGCGTCGGCGGCGGTGCGGCGGGCCTGGATCGCCTTGACCACGGTCAGCGCCATCAGCACGAACGCCACGCCGCCAATACTGCGGTTGACGAAGGAGAACGACGAATTGTTACTGGCCGGCGCAAGGTTGTAGCCCACTACCAGCAACACGCAGGAGCCCAGCGCCACCAGCACCGGCGCTTCCAGCCGACGCTGGAACAGGGTGATCGCCACCGCCATGAAATAGGTCAGCCACACCGCATACCCCAGCGGCACCACCAGTTCCAGGCCGATGGTCAGGCCCATCAGGCCGGCGGACGCCAGCCAGATCCAGCGGTCGCGAGCAGTCGGCGCAGCATTCATCCAGGCGGTTCCAACGCAAAAAAGGGGTTCGATGGTAACCGAACAGTGAATGCGTGCGTTATCCGCCAGTTGGCGACGTATCCAGCCACGTTCTTGACACTATCTTCACACCATCACTCCTAGGGTTCAGCCCCTTACAGGGGGAGTAGAGCCGTCGCCGTGGTCCAGGCAATCACCGACATCGCACCACATGCTGATGATCGCCTGCAGTTGCAGTTGTTGATCGATCACGTCTCCGACCATGCCATCTACATGCTCGACGCGCAGGGCTGCATCCGCAGCTGGAACCGCGGCTGCGAGCGGGTCAAGGGCTACACCGCCGAGGAAGCACTGGGCCAGCATGTCGGCCTGTTCTACGGCAGCGACGACCGCGGCCGCGACGTGCCCCGGCAGACCCTCGCCCAGGCCGAAGCCCAGGGCCGGTTCGTCGGCGAAGGCTGGCGCGTGCGCCGCAGCGGCGAGCGCTTCCGCGCCAGCGAGGTGATCGAAGCCGTTCGTCAGGACGGCGCCCTGCTCGGCTTCGTCAAGGTCACCCAGGACATCACCGAGCGCTACCAGGCCCAGCGCCTCCTGCAGGACGCACAGCGCGCACGCGAGCAGCTCCAGCAGTTCGAAGGCGTGGGTCGCCTCACCCGTGGCCTGGCGCACGAGTTCAACAACCTGCTGACCACCATCGGCACCGCGCTGGACCTGATTGCCCTGGGACCGGCGGCCGACGCGCGGACCCGTGAATTGGCCGAGCTGGCCCAGGCCGCCGCCGATCGTGGCTCGCTGCTGACCCGCCAGTTGCTGGCCTTCTCCGCCGACCAGACCCTGATCCGCGAGCCGTTGCAGGTTGCCCGCCTGCTCGAGGACGAGCTGCACTCGCTGCAGCGTGCCTGCCCCGCCAACATTCTGCTGCGTACGGAAGTGCCTTTCGACCTACCTCGGATCAGCACCGATGGCGTACAGTTGCATACCGCCGTGCTGAACCTGCTGCTGAACAGCTGCGAGGCGATGCCATCGGGCGGGACCATCACGCTCAGCGCCCAGGTCGAAGAACGCCTCGCCCCGGACCTGGCCACGCCAACCCAGCGCCGTTATGTGGCCATCACCGTCACCGACGCCGGCAGTGGCATGCCACCCGACGTGGCCGAGCGCGCCAGCGAGCCGTTCTTCACCACCAAGGAAGTGGGCAAGGGCAGCGGACTGGGCCTCAGCCAGGTGTTCGGCTTCGTGTCCCAGTGCGACGGCTTCGTCGATGTCCAGACCGCCCCCGGACGCGGCACCACGGTTCGTTTGTTGTTACCTGCCCTTGAGGAACCCACACATGTCTGATCCCCTCCGCGTGTTGATGGTCGAAGACCAGGCCGAGCTGCGCGAGATGATCGGCACGGCCCTGCGCGACTTCGGCATCGATGTCCACACTGCCAACGACGGCCCGGATGCATTGAGGGTGATTGATGAAACCGGCGATTTCCATGTCGTGTTCAGTGACATCAACATGCCCAACAACATGACCGGGCTGGAATTGAGCGAGCACGTGGCCGAACTGCTGCCCCATGCGCGGATGATCCTGTCTTCCGGGTACGCACGCTCCCAGCTTCCCAACCTGCCGGACAACGTGACCTTCATACCGAAGCCGTACCGTCTCCGTCAGCTCGTGGACCTGCTGCGCGGTACCACAACGGCGAGCTGACCCGCACGGGCAAGCCGTCTGCACGGGCGTGAACGCTTCATCCCTGAACGGAACACTTCACACCGGCTCTGCAACGGCGGCAGGATAGTACCTGTGTATTCCGTATGACAGGACGCACCGGATGCTCGACCGCAGCCAGGATCTTGAACGTGTCGCGCTGATCGAAGCGCTCAATGTGATGGATCCAGCCTTGGGCCGTTCGCTGGACCCGATCACCGAGCTGGCAGCGTTCACCTTCGGCACGCCGATCGCGCTGATATCGATCGTGGATGCCGACACCCAGCAGTTCATTTCGCGGGTCGGGCTGGCGCTGGAACGTACCGACCGCCACCATTCGATCTGCTCCTGCGCGCTGCAGTCCGCCGGCATCCTGCAGATCAGCGACCTGCGCAACGACCCGCGCTTCCGTGACAACCCGATTGTTTCAGGCCCCGAGCGCATGCGCTTCTATGCGGGGGCGCCGCTGGTGACCCGCAACGGCATCGCACTGGGCACGTTGTGCCTGATGGACCGCGAACCGAGGCTGCTGTCCAGCGACGAGCAGCGCCAGATGCAGACCCTGGCGCGGATCGTGATGAACCAGATGGAGCTGACCATGTCGGTGGGGCGCCGCGAGCCGATCAGCGGCCTGCCCAACCGCCAGCAGTTCCAGGCCGACCTCAGCGTGCTCAGCCGCCGCGATGGCGCCGCCCACTATACCGGCGTGCTGCTGGATGTATTCGACCTGCAGAGCGCCAACGATGCGGGCCAGGCACTGGGCCTGAAGCCTGTTGAATCCCTGCTTCGGCAAGCCGCGTTGCGCGTGCAGGAGGTCCTGCGCGACGACGTGCAGATCTACCACGTCGCCTCGACCCGGTTTGCCTTCGTACTGCGCGACCACGCGCGCGACCAGGCCGAGACCTTGATGGGTCGGCTGCGCGAGCGCATGCGGCGCCCCCTGATGGTCGGCAGCATTCCGATGTCACCGCAGTTCCACGCCGGCCTGTGCGACTTCCATGCCGACCCCGATGAGGCCAGCGACCTGCTGCGCAAGTGCATGGTGGCGCTGAACCACGCGCTGCACACCGACGCGTGCCTGTGCTGGTACTCGGCCGACCGCGATGCACACCTGCGCCGTCGCTACCGGCTGGCATCGGACGCGGCCCGCGGCTTGGCGCAGGACCAGTTCAGCCTGGTCTACCAGCCACGTTACGATCTGGACAGCGGCGAGCCGGTGTCGGCCGAAGCGCTGCTGCGCTGGACCCACCCGATGCTGGGGCCGGTCACCCCGGGCGAGTTCATTCCCGTTCTGGAATGCACCGCGCTGATGCCCGCGCTGAGCCAATGGGTCATCGAACACGCCTTCGCCCAAGCGGCGCGCTGGCAGCAGGCGCTGCCGGACTTCGCGCTGTCGCTCAACCTGTCCCCGCGCGACTTCGACAACGAGCACCTGTGGACCGGCATGGCCGAGCGGCTGCGCATGCACGGCTTGGTACCGACGCAGATCGAAGTGGAAATCACCGAGGGCCAATGGCTGCACAGCCACCCGGCCGCCCTGCCGCAACTGCGTGCGATGGCAGCCGCCGGGGTGCGCGTGGCCATCGATGATTTCGGCAGCGGCTACAGCAACTTCGGCTACCTGAGCGAAGTACCGATCAGCCACATCAAGGTCGACCAGAGCCTGGTCACCGGGCTGGCGCGCTCGCGCACCGCGCGCTTGAAAGTGGAGGCGATCATCCGGCTGGCGCACCAACTGGGCTATCGCACGGTCGCCGAAGGCGTCGAGCATGAGGCGGAACTGTCGCTGCTGCGCCTGTGGAACTGCGACGAGGCGCAGGGTTACTACCTGGCGCGCCCGATGAGCGCGGAGGCGGTGACCCAGCTGGTTCTGGCGCACCGCGCCGGGCCACCGGACGATGTGGAAGGCGCGTAGTCCCCTGCCAGATCCGTGACCGCCGACCCGCCGCGGCAGCGATGCCA
Organism: uncultured Stenotrophomonas sp.; assembly: GCF_963519925.1. Lineage (NCBI taxonomy): Bacteria > Pseudomonadati > Pseudomonadota > Gammaproteobacteria > Lysobacterales > Lysobacteraceae > Stenotrophomonas > uncultured Stenotrophomonas sp. The sequence goes on from NZ_CAUQPH010000014.1 coordinate 21,046, forward strand.
CTGCTAGGATGATGGCGCTGCGAACACCCTGCTCAAGGCGACGTTCGCGCGACCATGCCTGGCTGGAGTGCCGCATTGAATCGACTGACCCTCTTCTGTCTTTCCGCCGTACTGATGACGGCCTGCAATCGTTCGGAGCCTGCCATGAGCCGCGATCTGTCGACCGCTGAAGCCGATGTCGCCGCCGGCGGCCGTGGGCTGGCCGCCCTCAACCCCGCACCGGTGAAGGCGTATCAAGTCACCCTGCGCATCCACGGTGCCCCGGGCACCTTCCAGCACGTCCGTGGAAGTGCCCAGTACGACGTCATCAATGAAGAACAGTGCGGGCATATCGAACCGGCCACCGGAACGCCCTCGCGCATCACCAGCCAGGAGCCGCTGGAGCTGACCCGGATCTCCGACGAAGAGTACCAGGGCACCCTCTACCTGGACCGGATGCAGGACCAGGACTACTACGGGCGCGGCCTCTGCCGCTGGGAATTCACTGGGGCCAGCGCCCTGCTCAAGGCCACCGGCGCGCACGAAGAGACGCGCTTCCTGACGTTCATGGATGCGCCGGAGCTGGTAGCCGGGAAGACGTATACGCGGTATTACCCTCAGCACGATTATCCCCGCGCAGGACCCGTCAAGGGACGTCCGGAGCTGCCTTGGCGAGATGACTACCCCTCCCGAGGCCGAGAGGATCTGAACGAGTTCGTTCCGGAGCTTCAAGATGCCCTTTTCTCAATAAGCATGACGGCGGTTGAGATCAAGTCGTGACCATAACCAGTCAAGACTATGCAGCGCTGGCTGACGACGCCTATCAGGATCGAGCGGTAGGCCGGAGGGAGCCCGGCCAAGAGGAGAAGGTTTACCTCAACGGCCAGCAGTACAAGGTGCTCGAGCACGTTGATGATCGTCGAACCGGCTACCAGGGAACGGTGTATCAACGGGTCAATACACAAGAGATCATCGTTTCGCACCGGGGTACAGAGGAGCTCATCAAGGATGGCGCTGTCACCGACGCCAGCATGGTTCTGGCACGAAGCAATCCTCAGACATTGCAAGCATTGGCTCTTTCGGGCCGTGCCGTAGCAGATGCGGAACGACTGGGAATTGAAACGGGCCGAGCACCTGAGGTCACTGTCACAGGCCATTCGCTGGGCGGTTCACTCGCGCAGATCACCGCCCACCATTACGGGCTGAAGGGCGAAACCTTCAACGCCTATGGCGCGGTCAGCCTCTCCGGGAGCCGCATTCCGCAAGGCGGGCACAGCGTGATCAATCACGTGATGGCCGCCGATGCAGTCAGCGCGGCCTCGCCGCATTTTGGCGAAGTGCGGGTGTATGCCAGGCAGCACGAGATCGACACGTTGTCCCAGGCGCACTACAGCAACAGCGCGCTCAACGTCCTGATCCCGGATTACCCCATCACCGCCGCAGCCGCGTCTGTGGATTCCCACAAGATGGGCCAGTTCATCGGCGATGAATCCGTCCTGCTGATGGGCGGCGCCCAGCAGCTGGCCGCCGCCAACGCAAGGATGATCCAGGAGTACCGCAGCGATATCGACGGCCTGCGCACGGGCGCTACCGTCATCTCGCGCGGCGTTCCCGGCGGCGTGATCGATGCCTACGACAAACTGCGGGGCCCGCTTGAGCCGGGCGAACCAGCCCGTCGCCATACCGGCCAGGGCAACCCTGACCGCGAAGACGCGCGCATGGATCAACCGGGCCACAGCGGCCACTCGCTGTTCAAGGACGCCCAGCGCGGCGTGCACGCGCAGGACGCCCGGGTGGGCCGGACCCCGGACCACGCCAGCGACCAGCTGGCCGGCAGCCTGGCCACCCGGATGCATGCCGCCGGCGGCAATCGCATAGATGCCGTCCTGATGAGCGAAGACGCAGCACGTACGTTCGCGGTGCAGGGCCGGGTCGACGACCCTGCCCACCTGCGCGTCGCTGTCGAGACGGTCCCGGCGATGAACACGCCACTGGACCAGAGCAGTCGTGCGTTGCAGGCAGCTGCCGAAGCCCGGCAGGCCGAGCAGCAGGACCGACAACTCACCCAGGTCCAGTGCCCGGCACGCAGCATGATGGTCTGACAGATCCGGTAGGCCGGTCTCGTCGTAAAATGGTGTCACACCTGCCAAACGATGGTTTCCCATGGCCGATCTGACGCCCCTGCCCCGGCTTACACCCGGCCTGTATCGCCACTTCAAAGGCGGCAACTACCAGGTGCTGGATGTTGTCCGGCACAGTGAAACGCTTGAACCCATGGTGCTGTACCGCCCCTTGGATGAGGATCTGGGGATGTGGGTACGGCCGTACGAGATGTTCTGCGCCCAGGTCGAAGCTGACGGGCTTCTGCGCCCGCGTTTTGCCCTGGTTACCGCTGATTGAGCGCCATCGGCGCTCATTTGGTTTTCAGCGCCAGCTCCAGAAGCGTCGTCTGCATGATGTCGGACACCGCATCCGCGGTGGGGTCGCCCTGCAGCGCGGCCCGGGCGATGGTGTTCTGTCGCGACTGCATGACCGCGATGTAGGCATCGTACGCCTGCATGCGCGTGGACCACTGCTGCGCCATCAAGCTGAGTTGGGTAGACAACCTCTCTGTATCGCTCTGGGTCGCCTGCACGCCGCCACTGGTGTTGTTGCTCTCCACCCGGGCCTGGAAGATGTCCTGCATTGCAGATTCGGCATCACTGATCGTGCGCTCCAAGAACGTCACGGTTTCGTTGAACTTGCGGTTCTGCATCATCTGGATGTTCACGCAGATCTGCCGCTGCTGGGCTTCCCTTTCCTCCCTTTGTTCCCGTCGCGCGAATCGCAAGGCCGGCACTGACCGCTGCATCTCAAGACCTGCGGCACGCCTGCCGCAGGCTTCCACGACCAGATAGTCTGGCGGGACAGCCTCCAGTGCCGCCCCCGCGGGCAGGCCAATACTGAAGCGCAGCGGGTCGAAGATCGCGCGCACATCGTTGATCTGTGCCTGCACTTCCTTCCAGCGCTCTGCTTCCTTGGCGTACTGGATGGTGTCGTCCAGCCAGGCGCGGAGATCGCCGATGATCGCGGTGATGTCGATGACCGGGGCGCCGGCATTGGCGGTGGGTGCTGCAAGTAGTGCGGCGATCAGCAGGCGGGCTGCGATGCGCCCTCCGCGCGAGGAGGTGGAAAGCTTTCCGCCTGTTTCCTTCAGGGATTGCATTGCGCGCTCCAGATCCGTCGTGGTTGGGAGGACACCATGTGCTGCGCGCGGTTTGGTGGGAATTTGATTGTTTGACTCGAAACCGGTGTTTTGGTTGATGGGTGCTACTGGCGCTTGCGGATGATTTGCCACGCAGGGCGTGGCACTACGCCACGGGCTGGGATGTAGGAAATTCCCTATACGCTGTCGCGGTTTCCGCCGCTATTGTGGGAGGATGATCCTCACGCCCGCGCCTGCGTGGCACACCATCCGGGAAGACACATGAAACGTAGGTTGCTTGACCCCATGCGGGTACGCGGAATACTGGCTTTCGCGCTGATGATGGCCGGCGTGGCAGGTGCACAGGATGCCCCCGCCGGCTTGCCGCCGCCGGGTACGATGAGCGCGCAGATGCCGGAAGGCGTCGAGATGTTCTTCAGCATGGCGGTCAGCGACGCCGACCAGCAGGTCAGCCAGAACATGGGCATGAGCGCGGCGGAGGCACGCATCCGTTCGCTCCAGGAATGCAACGGCAAGCACAAGGGCTGCGTCGAGCTGGTGACCTTCCCGCTGCGCAACCACTGCATGGGCATCGCCGTGGACAAGAAGGCCAAGCCGAACGTCCGCGCCCTGTTCGTCAACGTGGCGGAGAGTACCAAGACCAAGCCCGGCGAACTCGCGGCGAAGTCGCTGGAACAGTGCAAGGCGGGTGGTGGCGCAAAGTGCGAGTCGCAGAATGACTACTGCTTCTAACCTCGTCACCACGCTGCTGGCAACCGGCCTGCTGCTGGCGGCACCGGCCATGGCGCAGAACAGCGCCCAGGCCGAGCAGCAGCGACATGCGCAGGCCGTGCACAACTACGAAGGCTGGATGCGCAACCAGGCGGCGGGGGCCTACGTGAACCAGGCAGAGGCTGCAGCAGCCGCGCAGATCGCCGCCAACTTCCGCGCCGCCGAGAAGGCCAAGATCCGCAAGGATGCCATCCGTGACTGGTGGGGCGTGGTCGTGGTCAGCACCGACGACGGTTCCTGGAACGTCGTGCTCAACGAGCAGGACAAGGGCGAGGCCATGCTGGACGCCATGCGCCAGTGCAAAGGAACCTGTTCACCGGTGCTCACGTTCGCCAACGCGTGCATGGCGCCGGCCTACAGCCAGCAGGGCGGCATGTTCTGGGGCCAGGGTGAGAGCCGCGAGGCGGCGGGTGCCGCGGCGACGACCGCCTGCAGCGCGGCCGGGGGCGTACAGTGCCAGAGCCCGGCGCAGGAAGCCTTCTGCTCAGGCTGGAAGTACGCCTACCGTGCTGTCGACCGCTTCCTGCACCGCGCCGACCTGACCGCGCGTGGAGACGTGGCCACGGCAAAACTGATCCCGTTCCCCGGCGCACAGGAATATCTAGCCAAACCGCCCGCCAGGCGAGGCACCTCCACCGCGATGAAGGCAGTGAACACCGACATGCCAGCGGACCCCAACCGCTCCTACGCCGGGGTGATGACGGAGCGGCGCGCCGAAGGCATGACGCGCATGGCCCAACCCTGGACCGCCATTGCCACCGGCACCGGTGCGAACGCGTATGCGGTGCATTGGGGACTGAACCAGCAGGACGCCAGCGATACCGCCCTGAGCAAATGCGGCGGCGGCGACTGCAAGGTATTGGTAGCCGTTCCGCACGGCGAGTGCGCGGCCGCCATCCGCCTGCGCGGCGCGGACGGCCGCAGCATCAGCTTCGGTGGTCGCGGCAAGACCAAGGACGTGGCCGAAGAAGCAGCATTGACCGACTGCATCGGCGCCGGCGCCAAGGTCTGCCCGATCGTATTCAGCGAATGCATGAAGTGACGCGGTAAGCGTCACTGCGGGCGGTCAGTAGCCCGCCGTCAGAAGGACTTGAACTCGGACATACTGCAAGCCGTGTACGTCACCGTGCAGTCATTGCCCCGACCACCCGCACGACACTCCGACAGCGCCACTTCCTTTGCCTTATCGATTGTAGCCCCGCCCGCTATCGAGGACGTCAGTCCGGCAGGAATTCTGCCCCCGACCGGAACTGGGTCGGCCAGTGCGACACATTGATTGTGATACGCCATTCGCAATTCGCACCGAATTCCACCTTCCTTTCTACATTGCTCGGTCGCCAACTGCACAGCGGCACGCTTGGATTTCTGGGAAACCGAGGCACCAGTCGCCACAGGAATGTTTGGCCGGGGAGCCTGGTCTTCGACCAATGCACCCCACCTCGTCTCCCATTTTCCAGATGGCTTAGGAGCAACCGGCGCTCCCGAAGCCCCTCGCCCTGGTATCGGCGCGCAGCCTTGAGCGCCCTGCCCCCCGATTGGGTACATGCCCGGAGGACAGTTTCCCTCCGCCATTACCGACAAGGGGACAAGAAGAGCCAGCGCTGTGATCAACCGCTTTTTCATTGGAAATCTCCCAGATCCAGAAAGCTCCGAACAGATGCAACGTTATCGATCAGCATTTCCGAACTTTCCAGCCCCAACTGCAGCCGCATCTTGGTGACCGGCGGCCTGCGAAACAATGCGCGGAACAGTGCTCTGCATCTGCTGATTAGCCACTGGATTCCTGTTGTCTACCGTCTACTGCGGCACATAAGATCCTGGCGGCTGGCCCTGCGGGCCGCGCTGCGCGGCAGGGCTGCCGCCTATCTGGGAATATGCCATGAAGCTGCCGAGGGTGCCCTGGAAGAAGAACGCCGCCATTGGGGGCGCGGTCAGAATCAGGGTGGTGAGGATTTGGTAGCCGTTCCGCATGGCGAGTGCGCAGCCGCCATCCGCCTGCGCGGCGCGGACGGCCGCAGCATCAGCTTCAGTGGTCGCGGCAAGACCAAGGACGTGGCCGAAGAAGCAGCATTGACCGACTGCATCGGCGCCGGCGCCAAGGTCTGCCCGATCGTCTTCAGCGAATGCATGAAGTGACGCGCTAAGCGTCACTGCGGGCGGTCAAAAGCCCGCCGTCAGAAGGACTTGAACTCGGACATACTGCAAGCCGAGTAGGCAAGCGAGCATTGATCTGCACCACCTGTGGAGCAGCGCCGAATCGCTTCAGTCTTGGCTTGGCTCAGCGTCTCGGCTCTGTAGATCACGGACTTTCCGCCCTTACCGCCCCGACCGCGTGACTTTGGATCAGCAATGGCGACGCATTGGTTGTTATAGGTGAGAACAACCCGACAGGATTGGCCACCCAACTTTTCGCACTGCTGGAGTGCCGCTGACTGGGCTTCACGCTTTGATTGCTGCGACTCGGAGGCGCCGGTTGCGCCCGCGACACCTCGCTCATTGGCACTCACATCCTCGGCGATGGCACCCCACCTCGTCTCCCACTTTCCGGTGGGACGCGCGGCAGACGAAGATGCGCCAGGACTGCCCCCTGAGATGGGAGCGCACCCTTGGACACCTTGCCCACCTATAGGGTACTGGCCCGGCGGGCAGCCGCCCTCTGCAAAGGCCGCCAAAGGCATCAAGCAAACAAGGAAAACGAGCAATAGCCTCACGTCGACCCCTTCATTTTAATAGCTGTACACGGTCGTTCATCATCGTCACGGTCAAGCCGTGGGGGCGTTCCCATACTTTCCCGAGGTGTTGCCATTTCCAACGCTTTGACTCTGCGTACTCATCACCACGCGACCCTCGTTGAACTGCTGACCGCTGTTACCTGCGTCGCCCTGCGACGAGTTATGAGTCTGCTGCGGCACATAAGAGCCCGGCGGTTGTCCCTGCGGGCCCGGCTGCGCTGCAGGGCTGCCGCCTATCTGGGAATATGCCATGAAGCTGCCCAGGGTGCCTTGGAAGAAGAACGCGGCCATTGGGGGCGCAGTCAGAATCAGGGTGGTGAGGATCAGGCCCATGCCGCCCTGCTGCATGGCCTGGCTGGTGAGGCCATCGCTGGACGCGCCGTCGAGCAGGAACCGGTCGAACGCGGCGCGTGCCCAGAACGCGACGGACACGCGGATCACCATGTCCAGTGCGATCGACACCATTGCCGCCAGCACCGCCATCGAGAACATGGTGCCCAAGCCGTACAGCAGCCATTTCTGGAACAGCGCCTTGGTCTGGTCGAACAGCAGGCAGAGGATGAACAACGGTCCGAAGCCCACGAACAGCGCCAGCGCGATCTGGTAAAGCAGCAGCATCGAACCGGCAACTACCGCGGGCCCGCCCGTGCCCATGCCGATGAACAGCTGCGCCTGGGTCTTTTCACTGCTGATGCTGGGGTCGTCGATGACCTTGATCGCATCCACGCTCGACAACGCCACCTGCATCCAGCCCAGTGCTTCGTCGATCTGCTCCTCCGGCGACTTGTCCTTGCCGGTTACCACCGCCGAGATCACGCCCTTGACGTCGTCGACCAGGAAGTCCTGGATGTTGGTGCCGAAGATCGCCATGCTGGTCGCCACGCTCACGATCAGCGCGGCACGTGCCATGTTGGTCACCAGCGCCATCATCGAGTCGCGGCTCTGTCCGGTGACGATGCGATACCCCTGGATCAACACCCACAGGGTCATCAGCACCAGGGCGATGCCACCGACCCAGGTCATCATGTGGTTCAACAGGTCCAGGCCGAACTTGTTGATCCGGTCGGACAGGTAATCCAGGATCAGGCGGAAGAAGACGAAGTCGCCGACCGAGATACGCGACGCGTACCCAAGCAGGTCCTGCAGGCCTCCCGGGAGGTCAAAGTGTCCGATCGATGCGAGCTTCATTTCCATGGTCCTTTGGGATTCCTACCTGCGACGCGGCCGGGGCCAACGGCCCCTGCCACCCGCTCCTTTCAATCGACGCTGAGAGCGCCCTTCAGCACGGCGGTCTGCACGATGTCACCGAGCAGCTTGTTCTTGGGGTTACCCTTCAGCGCCGTCCGCGCGAGGGCATTCTGGTTCGCTTCCATCGTGGTGATGTAGGCGTCGTACGACTGCATACGGGTCGCCCACTGCTGCGCCATCGTATTGAGCTGGTTGCTCAACCGGGCGCTGTCGCTGTCCGCCGACTGCACGCCGCCAACTTTGCTGGTGGCCTTGCGCGCAAGGAAGTTCTCCAGCATCGCCTCCTGCGCCTGCTTGATGGTCTTGTCGAGGAAATCCACCGAGTCGTTGAACTTGCGGTTCTGCATCATGCGGATGTTCACGCAGATCTGCTGCTGCTGCGACTTGATGTCGCCCGACTCGATGCCCGCCAGGCTCATCGCCGTGCGCAGGTTGAACCCCATGGCTTCCTGCCCGCAGGTTTCGGCCACCAGGTACTTGGGATCCACCTTCTTCAGCGGCTCGCCCATGGGCAGGTCGATGACGAAGTTCACCGCCGCCATGATGGCGCGGACATCGTCGATCTGCTGCTTGATCTCGTTCCAGCGCAGGGCTTCCTTGCCATACTCGATGGTGTCATCGATCCAGCCCTTCAGGTCCTGGAAGATCGCGGTGACGTCGATCACCGGGTACCCGCCGGCCTGGGCGCTGGGCGCCCCCACGAGCAGCGAACCTGCCAGGATTGCGGCGGCGATGCGCCGATGCCGGGGTCGTTTGGCCATGCGGCCAGCGTTGAGAGGGGTCTTCATCGCAGTCTCCAATATCGTGTGGGCCATCGGGCCGTCGCCTTGCGTCATGCCGCGTCCGGGCTGGCCGCCGTCGGCTTGCCCGATCCCTTGCGTTGCTTGTAGAACTCTTCCAGCCACTGCTCCGGGGTGAGCTCGCTGACCGGAACCCTCGCCCGTATCGCTGCGGTCTGCAGCACCTTGTGCATCACGTCGATGTTGTCGGTGGACGCCGAAATCACCGACAGGATGTTGTCCATCCCGCGCAGGTTGAGCTGGCACACGCTGGAGGCATGCCCCTGCTTGACCAGGAAGCAGCGCGAGCGCTCGTCCAGGGCGGTGACCACGCGGAACTCCGCCTCGGTCAGCTTCAAGCCGTCCATGTAGTCGGTCTTGCTGGCGTTGGGGTTCGGTAGCAGGATCAGCGTCGCGGTCTGCTCGATCAGCGCCGCGGAGATGTCGCTCTTCAGCGCATCCTCCGGACTCTGGGTCGCGAAGATGCCCAGGCCATTCTGCTTACGGATGGTCTTCTGCTTGTTCTTGGCGAATTCCTTCAGACCGCCCTCGCCGTCCAGGATCTTCCAGAACTCGTCCATCACATAGATCAGCGGACGACCGTCGATCAGCGATTCCAGGCGGTGCAGCAGGTAGTTGATCACCGGCACGCGTACTTCGGGGTTGTCGATGATGTCGGTGTAGTCGAAGCCGATGATGTTGGCCTTGCTCAGGTCCACCGTATCGACCGGGTTGTCGAACACCCAGCCCAGCGAGTTGCCCTGCGTCCAGCGGCGCATCCGCGCGTAAAGGCCATCGTCGCCCATGTTGGGCAGGCTCTTCTGGAAATTGGTCATGTTGCGCAGGTGCATCGGCGTGTCCAGCATGCTCTCCACTGCGCGGTAGATGTCCTCTTCCTCGCGGGCGCTGTAGTCCTTCTTGCCGGCCAGTACCTTGATCAGGTCGGCCAGGAACTGGACGTTGGACTCGCTGTTCTCGCACTGGAAGGGGTTGAAGCCGGTCGCCGCCCCGTTCTCCAGTGCCAGGTAGTTGCCGCCGCAGGCGCGGACGAAGATCTCCGCGCCACGATCCTTGTCGAAGAAGAAGATGGTGGGCGACGGATCGTACTTCTGCACCTGGCTGAGCAGGAAGTTGATCAGCGCGGTCTTGCCGGTACCGGACTTGCCGATGACCATCGTATTGGCGATGGCCTTCTCACCCAGGGAGTTCTCCGACGGATGGGTGGCGTGGAAGTTGAAGTAATACGGCTGGCCGTTGGTGGTCTGCAGGGTGGTGACGCACTCGCCCCACGGATTGTTGTTCTGCTTGCCGGTGGCGAAGTTGTGCAGCGGCGACAGGCCGAGGAAGTTCAGCGAACTCAGGTTGGCCAACCGGGTGCGGTAGCGCCAGTTGCCCGGCAGCTGCGCATAGAACGACGAGGTCACGGCGAGGTCTTCCTTGACCGACACGAAGCCGGCGTTGGACAACTCGGCGCGGGTGGTGGCGACGTTCTGGGACAGCTTGGCCTGGCTGTCGGCGTACACCGCCAGCGTGTAGTGGTATTCGCCGAGCACGAAATTGCCCGACGACAGCTGGTCCATGGCCTGGTCCAGCTCGATGATCTGGCTGACTGCCTTGTCGCCGGACGAGATCATCATGCCCTTGGTCCGGTCCAGGACCTTGAGCGCATCCTGCCGCCCCATCGGGCTGAAGGAATGGGTGACCACGTATTCGAAGTCCAGGTACTTCAGCCCGTTGAGGATGCCCGGGTAAGTGCCTTCGGCGAATTCCTTGATGTTGAGGATGGCGCCGAAGTGGTTCACGCCATTTGGGGTGGCGATCACGAAGTCGCCGGTCTTTGCCGAGAACAGGTGCTTGCTGACCGGCAGGTAGTCCTTGACCGGCGCGGGCAGTACCGGAACCGGCTCGTCGATGCGGTTGATCAGGTAGCCGAAGAACTCCAGCGTTTCGGAGAACACGATACCGTTCTTCGCTTCATACATGCCCAGCCGGTACGGTGCGTAGTCGCGGATCACCGCTTCGACGTTGTTGGCCAGCTCCAGCAGTTTTTCGACCGCCTGGTTCTGTTCCGCCTGCAGCTTGGTCACATTGGCGGACCGCTCCACGAACCGCTTCCCCGCCACCACCGGGCGATAGATCATGGTCAGGTACAGCTCGTTCTGCATGATGCGCTGCGAAGACAGCATGCCCATGTACTGGTCGGAGACGTCCTGGTTGAACTTCTGCCGGAATGAACTCCGGCCCTTGAGGGTGCGGCGGCGGCGGATGTCATGGGCCCAGAACGCCACGTTGACGAAGTCCGGCGCGCGCAGGGTCTGCAGCAGGCGGTTGAAGGTGTTGTGCTTGTGCTCGAGCTCCCAGTCTTCGCGGCCGACGAAGGGCAACCCTTCCAGGTGCCAGGTCAGCAGGTAGTCGCCGCCGGTGGTCTTCACGACGTTGGCGGCCACGTGCGACGACAGCGGGATGAACTCGGCAATGGACGTGTCTGGGCTGAACATGCTGCGCCTTCGTATGGGGTTCCGGAAGGTCCGCGCAGCTGCCTGCGCGGACCCGGTGGCACTCAATCCCTGGGTGCCGGTTTGCTGCGGTAATGGTTGGGGGTGAAAACCCACATGCCATCGTTGGCCTGGATATTGCGCGCCTTCAGTTTGAACTGGAGGCGCAGGCCCATGAGCCTGAAGATCATCTCGTCGCGCTTGGCCATCTGCCGCATCACGAAAATGGCCACCGGGATGCTCGCCAGGTACCAGAAGTTCGTGTAGACGCTGAGCAGGAACAGCCCACCGACGACGAAGAAGAACGGCACGTAGGGAACGCCCAGGAACATCGCCGGGCGCGTACAGCCGCGGAAGACGACGTTCTTATGCACCGTAGTAGGTCGCGGCCTGTTCCAGCAGGAAGGCGGCCGGCTTGGCGCAGGACGAATTGCCGGAGCTGTCGCCCAGCAGCATGCTCGCGATCTGGCCGGCCGCGCCGATCAGCAGGCCACCGATCAGGATCGGGGCGACATCGCCAATGCGCTTGTGCGCGAAGGCGATCTGGTAACCGGCGAAGATGACCGCGATGGTCACCACGGCGATCGAGGCGATGCTGAGCAGGCCATTGATGCTGTCGAAGAAGCCGCAGACCTTGACGTCGGTCCCGCCGAATTCCTGTGCGAATGCCTGAGGGGCGGCCAGTGCGCCAACGAAGGCGACGGCCATCAGGAGGGTCTTCAGCGTGCGCTGCGCGGTGACGAGGTCGGGGGTGGATCGCTTCATGGTGGATATCCTTGTTGATGGGCTTGCATTGTTGAATTGGCCAATCGGGGGCCTGGCCACGCCATGCCTTCGTCAGAACACGAAGGCCGCATCCCCTGCGGGAATCGGTTGTACCGGCGGCGGCGCCACCGGTGCGGAATACGTTGCGGGTTCCACCGGCAGCGCTGCCGGTGCATTGCGTTCGCTCCAGGGCCTCAGCCGGACCGGGGCTTCCGCCCCGCCGGGCGCGGCCGCTACCGGTGGCGCAGGCAGCGGCTGGGGCGGCGGCATGGCGTTGTCGACCGCACCCAGTACCACGCGCGACAGCGCCTGGTCCGCCAGGTTGACCAGGCTGCCGCGCGCCATGGCCGAGGTCGAGGGATAGACCACGTAGGCACGGGCCGGATCTTCGGGAACCCCGGGGGCCATCTGCGAGGGCGCGGTCTGGGCCACGATGCGGCCCTGCATCCCGACCGCTGTCTGCGGGTGGTGCTCCACCTTCACCGTGCGCCGCGTGCCGCGGTCGATCACGTTGATGGGCGCCACGCTGCCGTTGGCCGCCACGCGCTGGCCCTTCTGGATCGAGTCGTAGATCTTCTGCACGTAGCCGTGCCGGAAGCCGGTGGTGAAGTTGCCCGAGTAGTAGCAGCTGAACGACTTGCCCCAGTCGCCGCCGGAGCGCTGGTAGCACTCGGCCAGGATGCGCGAGCCGGCGACCAGGTTGTCGCACTGGCGGAACGCCTTTTCGTACGAATCCAGCCCGTACTTGGGCAGGTTGTAACGGTTGACCTGGGCCAGCCCCACGGAGAAGTTGTAGCCCTTCTCTTCCAACATGCGAACGGTGGCGAGCGCCTCATCCAGCTGCTTCGGCTGGCGCGCGAGCGCCCCGCCGACCACGCCGATGGCGTAGGGGTTGCGCGACGACTCCACGTTGATCACGTGCTGCATGACGTCCATGGGCACGGCCATTTCCGGGCACGCAAGCATTTCCAGTCCTGGCAACATGTCAGCCCTCCTGTCCCTGGGTACGCCCGGGGTTGAAATCGATCCCGGTGATGTAGCGCGCGCCGGCGTGCGCCTTGATGTGCACCACGATGTCGATGGTCATCATCAGCAGCCGTTTGATGACCGCGAACTCCAGCCCCGACCCTTCCGCCGACGCCTTCACCATCAGCGCCAGCTGGTCCCAGGTCTGCTCGGGGCTGCCGGCGTGGCAGCTCGTGATCGAGCCCGGGTGGCCGGAGGCGCAGTTGCGGATGAAGTAGAACGCCTCATCGCCACGCAGCTCGGCCAGGATGATCCGCTCCGGCTTCATGCGTAGGCAGGCTTCCATGCAGGTCTTGGCGGTGACGTTGCTGGTGCTCTGCCCGCCCTTGGAGTACAGCAGGTGCACGACGTTGGGCTGGGTGATGAACAGCTCGCGCGCGTCTTCGATGGTAACCAGCCGCTCGTCGTCCGGAATATGGTTGACCAGCGCCTTCATGAAGGTGGTCTTGCCGCTGCCGGTGGCGCCGGACACCACGATGTTCTTGCGGTACTTCACCGCGCGCCGGAAGAACTCGGCGTAGTCGCGCGAGCTGCGCAGTTCCAGCAGTTCCCGGTCCTGCTCGCTCAGGCTGCCGTCCTGCTCCAGGATCTGGTTGAAGAAGCCATCTTCCTGGTACTGCCCGAGCGTCTTGGTGTGCTTGGACGGCAGGCGGATGGTGATCGACACCTTGCCCGCATCGCAGGCCGGCGGAATCACGAACTGGGCGCGCTGCCCCGTCGGGAAGGTCAGCGACACCACCGGGTCGGCATCGGTGATGCGCTGGCCGGTGTTGCTTTCATTCACCACGGCGGTGCAGAACTGGCGGGCACGCTCGAAGGTGAGCCCGGGAACTTCCACCCGCTGCCAACCTGCCCGGGTCTCCAGGTACAACTCGCCCGGACGGTTGATGCAGATCTCCGTCACTTCGGGCGAGCGCATGTACTCGGCGATGCCCAGCACTTCGTACTGATAGTGCAGAAAATCGCTTGAGACCAGGGCAAGAGGGGCCACTTCGGCATCCATGATCAGGTCAGTCCGTCAACGGCGTCCAAGCACATCGGTGAAGTCGACATCCTTGGCGACATAGACGTTGATGCGCGTGCCCTGGTTGATGGTCACGGTCGGCGGGCGACGCTGGCTCAGCGCTTCGCCGGCCAGCCGCTCCATCTGGCGTGCGGTGGCACTCTCGTAGGGCGACTGCACGGCCAGGCCGCTGCCGGTAATGGTGGTGGTTTCCGGGCCGTTTTCGGCGGCGGCGTACTTGAAGGCATCAGCGATCAGGCTGATCATCAGCGCGGACGCGATCCGGCTGCCCCAGTGCGCGCTGTACTGGCCGGGCATGCCCGCGCCGCCCAGGCCGTCGATGCCCGGGCTGGACATGGCCACGTCGATACCGTTGGGCGTGGTGATGCGGTCCCAGATCACCTCCACGCGCTCGCCGACCGGGCCACCGCCGTAGGAACCGTAGATCTTCGACCCCTTCGGCAACAGCAGGGTGCGGCCGTTGATGGAGTACACCGGCTCGGTCAGCAGGCACGAGGTGTAGCCCGCGAAGTCGGTGATGATGCGGGTTTCCAGGATGCAGCGCAGGTAGGTGCCGCGCACCAGCAGCGCATCCGGCGAGCGGATGAAGGCCGCGCTGGACACGTCGTCGACGTCCGGTCCGCGCCGCACGCGCTGCGGGCCAGCGGGCGGGGTGCCATTCTGGGCCTGGATCGCCGCGAGCATCGCCTTGGTGTAATCGTCGCTCGCGCTCTGCGCGCGTTCGACCTCGCTCACCGTGCCGTTGCCGGCGCCGATGCGGCGGTCGAGCAGCGTCGGGCCGCGATCAAGGTCACGCTCGGGCAGGTCGCTGGCAAAGCCGCGACGACTGCTGCGCGACAGTTCCTCCTCCGGCAGCGGCGGCAGCATCGGAATCGGCTCGGCGGCTTCGGCCGGCGGCAGCGGTGCGCTGGGCGCCAGCCGCGGCAGCTCCGGCGCGGCCGCACGCGTGGTTTCTGGCGCGCGCCGGACCGGCTCGTCGGTGCTGGCCTTGCGGAACAGGAGGAAACCCATCGCGATCAGCAGGACCACGATGCCGCCCAGGAAGGCCAGCGCCTTGCGGTTCAGCCGCTGCTCTTCGGCAGACCGCAGCTGCGGCGCGCCGGCGTCCAGGTCCGGGGTCGCCGTGGCGTGTGCATTGCCGAAATAGGGGTTGGACGGATCCGCGCCATGGCGTTCATCGCGGGGGTCGTTCGGGTCGTTCGGGCCGTTGCCGGGAGTGGTGTGCTGGCTCATTTCTTGACGTTCCTTCGCAGGCCCACCACGTTGTCACCGTGACGGACGACCAGATACGGGTAGGTCCCATGGACGATCAGGGTGTTGCCCTCCACCGTCGTATTGACCACGTACTCCTCGCCGTACTCTTCATCGCGGCCGAACACGGCCGGGAAGATGCCGGTCTTGAATTCGGGCGAGCTGGGCAGCTTGACGTAGGTGAAGCGGCTGTCGTCGTACACGTTGACCGGGATCAACCAGCCCATCTTCTTGGCGCGCCGGGTGGAATACGAATAGTCGAAGTTGTACTGGCGGTCCTTGGCCAGTTCGGTGCTCAGCAGCGGCTTGGCCTCCTCCTCGACCGCTTCCTGGGCGATGCCGAACTCGGTATCGCTCGGGTAGGTGAAGGCGATCTTGTACTGCACGCCGGCGCGACGCGCCTGCTCGAGCTCACGCCAGTCGGTCGCCACCACCTTCAACTCGAAGATGTAGGAGTGGGTCTCGGTGCGCACCATCATGTTGGTGTCCACGTCGACGTTCTTCGGCTTGAGATAGAACACGTTTTCACGGCGCGTGAGTTCCCAGCCGGTACTGAAACCGGTGCTGTAGTCCAGGATCTTCTCGTTCGGACTCAGCTCGATCTGGGTGGTCAGGCCCAGGCCGGTACGCACCGGGTAGATGCGGTCCTGCTCGTACTGGTAATGGTCCACGGCCTGCGCCGACACGGCGGTGGAAAACATCATGGACAGCATCGACGCGACCGCCAATACGCTCCCCTTTACCTTGCGACTACTCATCGGTTGCTCGCTCCATCAGCACGTCCGGTGGAAATTCCCTGTGCCGGCGTCGGTGCCGGCGGTCCCTGCATCTGCTGCCCCTGCACCGGGTGCGGCCCCGGCACTGCCTGCTGCGACGGGTAGGTCTGCGCGGGCGCGGGCGCCTGCCCCGGATACCCCGGCGCCTGACCCGGCTGCGCCTGCGGATAGCCTGGCGGCGCAGCCACCGGCTGGCCAGTGACCGGGTCGATCGCGGCAGCGGCGGCGGCGGCTTGGCTGGCCTCCCAGGCGGCCTGCTGCGACTGTTCGGCCTGCTGCTGGAGTGCCGCGTCATCCGGACCCGGCACGCCGCGCGCGTAGTCGTTGTCCACCCGGTACTCGAAGACTTCCATGCCGAGCGGATTGAGGATGCGTTCCTGTTCGTTCAACGCCAGGTTGTTGTCATAGCGGAAGCGCAGGGTCACCAGCTGGTTGTCCAGGTAATTGGTACTGGCCTTGACCTTGTCGTAGATGCTGCGCTGGATGCGCACCGACGCCCCGCGGAAGCCGCCATTCGGCTGCGCTTCCAGCGGCGTGATGCTCAGGATCTTGATCCGGATCGCCCGGTCCTTTCCGTACAGCGTGATCGGGC
Organism: uncultured Stenotrophomonas sp.; assembly: GCF_963519925.1. Lineage (NCBI taxonomy): Bacteria > Pseudomonadati > Pseudomonadota > Gammaproteobacteria > Lysobacterales > Lysobacteraceae > Stenotrophomonas > uncultured Stenotrophomonas sp. The sequence continues at coordinate 37,689 of NZ_CAUQPH010000014.1, forward strand.
TCTGCGGATTGTTGTTGGCGTAGCGCGCACGGATGGCATCGCTGACCGGCCTGCTCGACATGACGTGCACCAGCTGCCAGTCGCGCAGGCCCATCACCGCGAAGTCGTAGGACTCGCGCGCCATGACGTACTGAGCCACGTTGCTGCGGTTGATCGCATCGCTGGCGGTGATGGCCTGGCCTTCGAAGCTCCCGGTCAACCGTGCCACCGTGGCCGTACCGGTGTAGGCGTCGGCCATGACCAGGAACGGCACCTTCTCCTTCAACGGCAGCATGTAGTAATAGCCACCGGCCAGTGCCAGCGACATCACCAGCGACGAGCCGGCCACCCACCAGGCGCGGCGCTCGCTGCGGCGCGCGAGATCGGCGACGGTCAACTCATAGCTGACGGCCTTGGCAATGGCCTGATCGACCTTGGGGCTGGTGCCTGCGTCCTTCTTTCGAAACATGGAATTCTTCCGTACTGCTCGAACATCCTGGAAACGTCACCCTTGCGGGCATGCGCTGCGTGGAACGGTGTCAGCTTCCGCCGGCGGCGTCGGCGCCGGCTGCCGCAGCAGTGGACGCTGCCGCATGCTGCACGACGATCTGATTGCCGACGATGGACACCAGCACGCCCTGCCCCGCGTACGCGGCGCTGACGTCGACCACCGCCTGCTGCGGATTGGTGGTGCCGATCGTGGAGACCGCGCCATACAGCGTGTAGTCGGAGCTGAGACGGTAGTCCAGCGTCATCCCCGAGTCCTTCGCCCACCGCTCAAGCATGGTCTTCAGCGTGCCGTCCATCGGCGAGGCCTGATACACGTAGCTGGTGTAGAGCGGGATTTCCATCGTGGTGCTGGCGAAGCGGTTCACCGGCTTCCAGCGCCCCCCGAAATCCGGGGCGGGCTTGGTGGCGCAACCTGCGAGCATCAGCATCGCGGCTGCGGCGGCAACGCTGATGGACCCCTTGGACAGTAACGCTTGCTTCATACGGAACTTCCCTATGGCGTACGGAATAGCGGCTTGATCTGAAAAAACGGAAATACGAGGCCGCATCGCGGCCTGCAAGGGCGCGACGAGGGTGCATCGGATGTAAGGTCAAACACTTTTCGCGCGTGAAACCGGGACCCCGCCCGCCTGGTGTGCAATCGCCCCGAACGCCTGTCCGGTCCCTGCGCCGCACGACCAACCCGCGAAAAGCCATCCATGAATTTCTATTGCGTCAGTACACCTGGAACAGCACTGCTGATAACGATGTTTTCATGACGCATGGAACGTCCATCACAAATACGATGCCACACCTTCGCGTCAATTCAACGTCAAATGCGACAAATTTTTAACCTTCACCGCAAAATTTATTGACGTGCGTCACAGGCGTTCAGCTATGCAGCGCTCAAAGCGCCAGCATGGGAACGTCGGTCTTCGGCAGCAGGCGTGATGTGAAGTAACGGTCCTTGTAATACTTGATCTTGTCGCACTTCACCGGGTGCGGAATTCCTTCGTAGAGGAACACCTCGTGGTCGTTGCCCATGGCCTTCAGCTCCTGCGGCAACATCAGTGCGCGGCGCTCCTCGGTGAAGGTATGGGTCTTCTCACGCGCGTGGGTGACGTTTTTCCTGCGCACGGTGGTGTAGCCCAGCATCTCCGAATAGTCGTTGGCGTCCTGCTGCTCGCGCGGCGCATACAGGATCTGCAGCGCATGGTTGGTGATGATGGTGCGCGACACGTCCCTGCCGTAGGTGGCGTCGAGCTGCGCCATGCTCTGGATGATCGGCAGCAGGCGCACGTTGTAACCGGCCATGTAGGACACCGCCGAAGCGATGATGTCGACCTTCCCGATCGCGGTGAATTCGTCCATCAACAGCAGGCACTGGTACTTCAGGTCCGGATTGGACTTGGGTAGTTCCTTGGTGTTGAGGTTGATGATCTGGCTGAAGAACAGGTTGATGATCAGGCGGCTCTCGGCCAGCTTGTTGGGCTGGATGCCGATGTAGATGGTCATCTTCTTCCGGCGCAGGTCGGTGAGCAGGAAGTCGTTGTCGCTGGTGGCCTTGTCCAGCACCGGGTTGATCCAGGCGTTCAACGGCTCCTTGAAGGTGCCCATGATCGACGCGAAGGTCTCATCGGCCTGCGACAGCAGGTTGGCGAACGCGGCACGGGCGTTGCCGCTGAGGAAGGTCTTTTCCGAGAGGGATTTCAGGTATTTCCGCAGATCGCTGCCGTCGCCGGTGGACAGCCGGAACACCCCGCCGAGGGTTGGCGCACCGTTGGTAGCGGGGAAGCCCTGGCGACGTTCATCGTCGCGGTTCTCGAACAGATACAGGGTGAACGCCATGAACGCGTTGCGCGCCTGGCTGATCCAGAATTTCTGGTCGTCCGCGCCATCCGGATACAGCATGGCCGCGATGCTCATCAGCTCCGAGACACGGAATGCCGGGTCATCGGACACGTAACTGAGTGGATTCCAGCGGTGGCTGCGGCGGTCTTCGGCAAACGGGTTGAACAGGAACACCTCGTGCCCTTGGCTGGCGCGCCAGCCACTGGTGAGGTCGAAGTTCTCCTGCTTGATGTCCAGCACCACCACCGATTCGCCGTACTCCAGCAGGTTGGGAATGACCACGCCGACACCCTTGCCCGAACGCGTGGGTGCGGCGAGGATCACGAATTGCTGGCCACTCAGGCGCACCAGCTTGCCGCCAAAGCTGCCGACCACGATGCCGTTGTCGGACTTCTTGAACAGGCCATGCTTGGCCAGATCGGCGGCGCCGGCGAAGCGCGCGTCCCCATGCAGCGACTTCTTCTTCGGCTTGACCAGGAAGAACAGCGCGACCAGCCACGCCAGCGCCGGCAGCCCGAAGCCGAGCACGCCGGCGACCTTGATCCGGGTCAGGTACGGCGCGACCGCAGGCTGGTCCATGGCTTGGACGTACTGCTGATAGATGTTCCACTTGAACAGGCTGGTATCCAGGCCGAGCAGCACCAGCGTCAGGTATCCAGACAGGCAGTAGCCGACAAGCGCGGTCAAGAGCACTGCAACAGCAACGACGACAATCTTCTGCGTGGACAAACGTGATCCTCCATGACGCGCTTTCAAAGCGCTTCTAGCGTGTCCCGCACCTGCCCCGTCACCGGACACGCTGTTCGTTCTGCACCTCATGACACGTCGGAAACGTTCGGAGCACACTTCCGGACCACTGTCATTGACGCGCATCCTAATGCACGTTTGCAGCGCTGCCAATCAGAAAAAACCGATAATACGCCTGTAAATACGGGTGTATTCGCGTCAATGATGCGCACAGCGGGACAATGGAACAAGATCGTGTCCAACGCAGACGCCTACGCACGCAAGACGACGCTGCATTCTTCACATCGCGCTGCTTGACGATGCTTTAGATGCGCGCGTGCGGGACAAATCCAATGATCAAAAGTGTGCACTTCATCACTTTAATTAAGGAATGTGCAGAGCGATTTCACGCGCATGAAACATGACCGCTTGAGGGAGTGCAGCGGCTCACACTTTTCCACGCGTGAAGGCCACGTGAAAATTTCTCGGCCGCCGCACCGCGCCGCGCCCCTCGATCCACAGCATTCCAATAGCGCCCCCTGCCCCAGGCGGGCGCATGCTGCGCTGCAGCAGTACAATAGCGGGCCACGTTTCCGCACCCTGCCCATGAGCCCCACCCACCTTCCCCTGGCCGCGCGGCTGACTCCTCGCCAGCGCACGCTGATCATCCTTGCCCTGTCGCTGGGCGGCTTTGCCATTGGCACCAGTGAATTCGCCAGCATGGGCCTGATGCTGGAGATCAGCCGTGGGCTCTCGATCAGCGAAACCCAGGTCGGCCACCTGATCAGCGCCTATGCGGTCGGCGTGGTGGTCGGCGCACCCGTGCTGGCCTTTGCCGGCGCCGGTTACGCACGCCGCACCCTGCTGCTGGCGCTGATGGGCTTCTATGCCGTTGGCAACCTGGCCAGCGCGCTGGCGCCGGACTACGCGACCATGCTGGTCGCCCGTTTCGTGGCGGGGCTGCCGCATGGCGCCTACTTCGGCGTGGCCATGCTGGTGGCGGCCGCCATCAGCCCGCCGGCCCAGCGCGGCGCGGCGGTATCCAAGGTGCTGCTGGGCCTGTCGATCGCCATCCTGGTCGGCAATCCGCTCACCACCTGGCTTGGCCAGCAGCTGAGCTGGCGCACGGCCTTCGCCCTGGTCAGCGTGCTGGCCATCGCCACCGTGGCGATGATCGCGCGCTTCCTGCTGCCGGATCCGGACGAGGTGCGCACCTCACCGATGCGCGAGCTGCGCGCGTTCAACAAGCCGCAGGTCTGGCTGGCGCTGGCGATCGGCTCGGTCGGCTTTGCCGGCATGTTCTGTGTGTTCACCTATCTGGCACCGACGCTGGTGCAGGTGACCGGGCTGGCCGAATCGTGGATGCCGGTCGCGGTGGGCATCTTCGGCATCGGCGCGATCATCGGCAACGTCGCGGGCGGCTGGCTGGTGGATCGGTTCCAGTTCCGCGCTGCCGCCATCGTGCTGGTCTGGTCGATCCTCGTATTGGTGGCCTACCCGTTGGCAGCGCATTCGGTGTGGACGATCTTCCCGATGATCATCGCCGTGGGCACGATGGGCGCATTGGCCGCAGTACTGCAGACCCGCCTGATGGACGTGGCCGGGGAAGCGCAGACGCTGGCGGCGGCCTCCAACCACGCTGCCTTCAACACCGCCAACGCCCTCGGCCCATGGTTCGGCGGCATGGCTATCGGCGCCGGCTTCAGCCCGGCGGTGACCGGCTACGTCGGCGCGGCCACGGCCGTCGGCGGCCTGCTGCTATGGGGCGTGGCGGTGCTGGTGGAGCGGCAGTCGCGCAGCGCCGCCGCGGTAGCCTGCGAACGCTGAGCGGACGCGCGCCTGCTGCAATGAACGAACCCCGCTGCGGCGGGGTTTTTTTTCGCGGTTTTTCCTATCATGGCGCTCCCCGCTTCGCCGGTCCGGCTCCGCGCCGACGACCGCCCGCTTTTCCTGGATGTACTGATGACGCAGCACTGGTCCCCTTCGCCCTGGGGGCGCCGCCTCGCACGCTCGCCGGACTGGCAGCTGCGCCGGGTCGGCGACCGCTTCGAGCTGACAGCGGACACGCAGGTCTACTCGCTGGATGTCGCCGCGACCACGGCCTGGCGCGTCCAACGCGGACCGGTATGGGCCACGCTGTGCATCGCCACCGAGGACGGCGACCTGCAACTGGGCGGCCTGCCGACGGCGCAGGCCAAGGAGCTGCAGCAGTTGTGGCAGGCCGGCGTCGATACGCGGCAGCAGGACCAGCGGCTGGGCGATGCGAATGCCGCGCTCGCCGATATCCGCCAGTGGTTGGACGAGGTCGATGGGGTACTTGGGCGCGCCGATGCGGACCGACGCTGGCTCACCTTCGAGCAGCAGCATGCGCTGCTGGCGTGCCGGCCGCTACCGGCCCTGGGCGAGGATGGGTTGTGGGCGATCTTCGACGACCCTGCGCTGCGCCCGTACCTGCAGGGCGCGCCGGCCGCGATCGAGGACGATCTGCTGCGCTGGTCGGGGGACTGGACTGCACACTGGGCGTCACGCAACGAGGCCCAGCTGGCCGATGCGCACAGTGCGGCCGCCGGCCTGCTGGCGCAGGTGGAACGCCAGCCGCTGAGCGCGGAACAGGCGCGGGCGGTGCTGTGCTTCGACAGCCGGATGCTGGTGGTGGCCGCCGCGGGTTCCGGCAAGACCTCGACCATGGTGGCCAAGGCCGCTTACGCGGTGCAATGCGGGCTGATGGCGCCGGACCAGATCGTGATGCTGGCATTCAACAAGGAAGCCGCCAGCGAACTGCAGCAACGTACCGATGCCGCCTTCGAGCGCCTGGGGCTGGCGGTTGGCGAGGTCACCGCCTGCACCTTCCATGCGCTGGGTCGGCAGATCATCGGCAGCGTCACCGGGCGCATGCCCGAGGTGCCCGCCTGGGCGGTGGATGCCACGAAGGGCTTCGATCACCTGGCCGACATCATCGACCGCCTCAAGGACCGCTCGCTGCACTTCCGCACGCAGTGGGACATGTTCCGGCTGGTGTTCGCACGCGACCTGCCGCCGCAGGGGCACGTCGCCCCGGCCGATGGCTGGGACAGCGACGGCACCCGCTACATGCGCACCCTGCGCGGTGAGCGGGTGGACAGCATCGAAACGTGCGTGATCGCCGACTGGCTGTTCTACAACGGGGTGGACTACACCTACGACGCGCTGCCGAAGCTGGATACGGTCACGGACCGCTGGCAACCAGGTTCGGCGGCGTTCTTCTACCCCGGTACGTCGCTGTATCACGTGCACGGCGATGGGGAAGGCCGCGACGCGGCAGGCCTGCGTACCACCGGCGCGCAGCTGCGCAGTGGTGCGCTGTTCGACACATTGGCCGAGGCGCTGGGCGCACAGGGAAGGTCGCTGGACCCGAATCCGGATCGCGAGTTGCCCGCCGAAGGCGCCCGGCCGATGCCGGACAGCGACATGATCGGCCTGCTGCGCACCTTCATCAGCCACGCCAAAAGCAATGGCCTGGACGGACCCGGGCTGGCCGAGCGCCTGCGCCGCCTGCCCGAAGACCGCTTCAAACACCGCTACCGGTTGTTCCTGGAACTGGCCACGCCGATCCTGCACGCCTGGGATGATGCGCTGGCTGCAGCGGGCGGCATCGATTTCGAGGACATGCTCAACCAGGCTGCTGCTTACCTCGAACAGGGCCGCTACCAGGCGCCGTACCTGATGGTCATGGCCGACGAGTTCCAGGACGCCTCGCGCGCCCGCGCGCGGCTGTGCCGGGCCCTGGTGCAGGCGCCGGGACGCCACCTGTTCGCGGTGGGCGACGACTGGCAGTCGATCAACCGGTTCGCCGGCGCGGACGTGAGCGTCATGACCGGGTTCGCCGACACCTTCGGGCCGTCGCAGGTGCTGCACCTGTCGCAGACCTTCCGCTGCCCGCAGGCGCTGTGCGATGCCTCCAGCCACTTCATCGCAAAGAATCCGGCACAGATCGCCAAGCAGGTGCGCTCGACCGCGCCCGCGCAGGGTCCGGCGCTGCAGGCGTTCCAGGTAGCCTCGCGCGAGCGGCTGCAGGATGCGATCTACCAGTACCTGCAACGGCTGCAAGAGCAACTGCGAAGCGGGGCCATCGCACCCGGACGCAATGGGCGGCTCTCCGTGTTCATCCTGGGCCGCTACAACGCCGAGCGCAGCTACCTGCCCGCGCATTGGGCGCAACGGTTCGGCGCGCAGCTGGAGCTGGGTTTCCTTACCGCGCACCGCGCCAAGGGGGCCGAGGCCGATATCGTGATCCTGCCGGCGATGCTGGAGCGCAGCTTCCCCAGCGCCCGTGCCGACGACCCGGTGCTGGGACTGGCCATGCCGCACGCCGACAGCTTCCCGCTGGGCGAAGAGCGCCGCCTGTTCTACGTGGCCCTGACCCGCGCGCGACGCTCGGTGGCGATGTTCACCGTGCAGGGCAAGCGCTCGCCGTTCCTCGACGAGCTGGTGCACGACGGCGCCGTGGAGATCACCACGAGCAGCGGCGAGCCGATCCATGAGCAGGCCTGCCCGGTCTGCGACGGCGGGGTGATCGTGCAGCGTACCGGGCCCTACGGGGAGTTCGCATCTTGTTCGAGCTACCCGCGCTGCCAGTACAAGCCGCGGCAGACGGCGGCGGCATTACCCCGGTAGAGCCACGCCTTGCGTGGCTGGCGCATCAATCAATCAATCCAGCAGGCCCAACAACGATCGGTGCACCGCGACGCCAACCAACGCCCCCTCGCCCACCGCCAGCGCGATGCTGCCGGCCATGCGCCCGGCGTCGCCGCAGGTGAACACCCCGGGCACCGTGGTCTGCTTGGCGGAATCGGCGGTGATGCAACCTGCGTCCATCAGCTCGCAGCCGAGCTGCTGGGCCAGATCACAGGACAAGGTGGAGGTCGGCAGCAGGAACAGCGCATCGAGCACCACGCGTCGGTCGTCGGCCAGCACTACTGTGGCCGTGTCTTCGACACGCTGGACGCGAGTCGATTCGATCACCACACCGCATGCATCCAGTCGCTCGCGCTTTTCCGGCTCGATGCTGGCCGGATCCGGGCAGAACAGGGTGATCTTTCCCCAGTCGCACAGCAGCAACGCCTGCCCTACGCCACCATCCTTGGCACAGCCGAGCACGCCGATGTTGCCTTCGTACAACTCATAGCCGTGGCAGTATGGGCAGTGATACACGCTGCGCCCCCATCGTTCCGTCAGGCCGTCGATGGGAGGCAATGCATCCGTCACGCCATAGGCCAGCACCAGCCGATCGGCAGCGATCGTGCGGCCGTCGTCGCAGTCCACCTCGAAGGAGACACCCTCCTCCACCACGCGAGCCCGGGACGCCCGGCCCTCAATCCAGGTCACGGTCGGATAGCTGAGCAGTTCGGTGCGCGCCTGTGCGGCGATTTCCGCAGGATGCATGCCTTCCCGGCCAATGAAGCCGTGAGCTTCAAGGGAATTCCGGTTTCGCGGCAGGCCGCTGTCGATCACCAGCACGCTGCGCCGGGCCCGTACCAGCTGCAGCGCAGCGGACATGCCGGCATAGCTGCCGCCCACGATGATGACGTCGAAATGGTCGTGCGCTGTGCGGCTCATGCGCGTTTGAAACCTTGGCAGGGGGATTTCGCCAGCATACGGTCGTGTCGTGAAGCAGTACTCACGTGGTCGAGGCCCGGTTCAAGCGGCCCTGTTGCACCGTGTACATGAACGGACGGAAAGCGTGCGTTCCGCGTGAGGCAGTAGTTCACCACTTCGCCACTGCCGCCCACGCAGGATGGTTTCACCCACAACGGGTTCAACCACGAGGTATTTGGACATGGACAAGAATCGTACTGAAGGCGCGAAGAACCAGGTCAAGGGCACCGTGAAGGAAGTTGCTGGCAAAGTGACCGGCGACAAGTCGCAGGAGCTGGAAGGCAAGGTGCAGAAGGAAGTAGGCAAGGTTCAGAGCGATGTTGGCAAGGCCAAGGACAACGCGCGTCATTGATTCCGCGCCAGCTGCTCCCGGGCAATGGCTCGGGAGCGGTGGCTTCACGTCGGCGAAATGCTTCATGGATATGATTCGCAGCCAGTCACCGACGCGGGCCTGCCTGATCCATGATTGCACCGAAGCGTGTGTTGCCCTTTCCGGCCGCCCCTCTCCTTCTGGTGCTGCTGGCTGGTGCTGCTGGCAGGGTGCTTCCGGGAACCTGATACAAGCGCCTCGAAGATCGTCGAAGGCGGAGCAACCACGGCATCGGGTGAGTCCCGGGCGGCTGGCACCCCGACTGATGAGACCAGCAGCGACGTTCCTGCGTTTCCCATCGTGCCCAACATCGTCGTGCCCGAGATCATCGGTGTCACGCCAGCGCAGCGCGCTCTTGAATCTTCAATGCAATCGATCCTCGACCCGGTGCGTGGCGTGACAGTGTCGCCTGCGCGCTGCAGCAGTGAGGGCGCGCTGATCAGCGACGGCGGCATCACCCGTGTCGATGAGCACGGCCAGCTGATGCGCAACGGCGAGGAAGGGTTGTTCGTCATCAACGCCGATGGCGGCGGCACCGCGAACTTCGAGGGTGGGCTGGTCCGCGTCAATGCGGATGGCAGTGGCACCATCAATGGCAGTGCCGGCGGCAGCGGCGATGGCGAAGAGGCGATCATCCGCGTGGAGGCCGATGGCTCCGGTACTTATAACGGCCCGGCCGGTCTGATCCGTCTGGACGGAAAAGGCGCCGGCACATGGAACGGCGACAGCGGCCTGATCACCAACAATGGCGACGGCAGCGGCACCTGGAACGGTCCCGACGGGCTGCTGCGGATCAACGCGGATGGGTCGGGCACCTGGAACGGCGATGCTGGCCTGATCACCAATCATGGCGACGGCACCGGCACCATCGGGCCTCCGGCGCGCCCGGTCAAAATGCCACCGATGCCTCGCCTGCAGCCTGCCGGCAGGTTCCCTTCACTGAAGAAGTTCGCGCCGCCCGGCGCGCCCTGCGGTTACCTGATCACGCTCAACGACCGCGTGTTGTTCGACTTCGACAAGTCGGACATCCGCCCTGACGCTGCGCGGCTGCTGGATACCCTTTCTGATGCGCTGAAACAGGTCGAGGCCAAGGGAATGGAGATTCGAGGCCATACTGATTCGAAGGGTGACGACGCCTACAACCAGGCATTGTCCGAGCGCAGGGCTGCGGCCGTGGTGAATGCGCTTCGTCAACGCGGCGCGGCACAGGATGCTGCGGCAAAGGGCTATGGCGAAAGCGAGCCGGTCGCACCCAACATGTTTGAGGAAAAAGACAATCCCGCCGGGCGACAGATGAATCGGCGGGTTGAGATATTCGTACGGGCGTGAGCTGACGCCCGGTTAGGATGATCGCCAAGGAGTGACCCATGAGAGCAGGATTCATCACCGCCATCGCCATCGTCGCTTCCGTGGCAGGTGCGCCGACCGCTTCAGGCCAGGACTTCAGCCTGGGCTATGACGTCGACCGCTTCCCCGCCAAGACACTGAGCCTGCCTGCGTGCCGCGCGGCCGTGTCGCGTGGCGCCGCTGCGGTGGGATACACCACGCGGGTGGACCAGGACCAGAAGACGCTGGTCCTGCATGTGTCGGCGCCGCCAGGGGATGGGCGCTCGCTGGTTTCGTATTGCATCAGCGCCGGCGATCAGACCGTGTTCGTGATCCAGGCGTTTGATTACACGCGTCCGAACAGCCCGGAAGTGGACAAGATCAAGGCGCGGGTTGCGGCGGAGGTTAGAAAGGCTGCCGGAAGGTAGCACCTTGAACAAGAATGATTATTCCTGACATCGCACGGACGGCAGTCTTCACCATGAGAAAAAACACCAGAATTTTCGCCATCAGCCTCGTACTTGTCATGTATGGATCAGCCGCGCAGGCGTATGAAAGCACCGCTCAGGTCATCAAGCGTCAAGCGCCCCCAGGCATCAGCAATGCCTTCTATGGCTGCGTCGAAAAAGCGGAATCAGACGACATCGCTCTTGCTGCATGTCAATCTGTGGAAAAGGAACGACAAGACGCGCGATTGAGCGCTGCTTACCAATCGCTGCTCAGCAAGCAGCATGGTACGGCCAAGGAAGATCTGAACAGCGCCAACCGCGCCTGGCTCGATTTCCACAGCACCAGCAACGCCTTTGAGGCGTCACTCTATGGAAGCGAAGGAGTGAGCAGCTTTCAAGTCATGCAGAGACAACTTTTCCGCCTCTGCGAACGCGCCAATGTTTTGGAAGAGTATTTATCGATCGCGAACGATCAATAGACGCAAGTTGTCCAACGGCATTCAAAGTGACAACACTGCACGTACATGCGGCCAACCCACATCGTTGGTCCCAACGGTTCACTTGATCAGCCGGCAATGGAGCACGGCTTGAAAAGCTACAGGGACACGCTGGACCGGGGTCTTTCGAGCGGTGGCGGACGGGCTCACGTGATGTGGGATACGCATGCCGGGTTTCTCTGCATGCTTCCCGCCTCCCCATTGGCTCAATTCACGATTTCAATTTCAAATCAGTGATTTAGCGGTCGGTGGCGGAGAGAGTGGGATTCGAACCCACGGAAGGAATGACCCTTCGCCGGTTTTCAAGACCGGTGCCTTAAACCGCTCGGCCATCTCTCCGGATGTCCCGCGCCGGCCGGGGCCGGGCGCGTATTCTCGCATGGTCGGCCGGGTTTGCCCAAGGCCGACCCCGACAGCCTCAGCCAGCGTCCACCGCCAGCGCACCCAGGGCGCTCGCCCGGATCTTTTCCTTGGCCCGCTCGCACGCCCCACCGCAGTCCAGGCGCGAAGCTTCCAGCTGCGGCGGCAGGTGCTCGGCCAGGAAGTCGATGAACACCCGCACTGCCGGCAGCAGGCCGCGGCGGGAGGCGAATACGGCGTGGCAGATGCCCTGCGGCAGCGACCATTCCGGCAGCACCACTTCCAGCTCGCCGCTGCGCACGGCATCGGCACAGACGGTCTCGGGCAGCATGGTGATGCCGAAGCCGTCCTTGACCATGCTCTGCAGCAGCGGGAAGTCGAAACCGGCCACGCGCGGCTGCAGGTCGACACGGCGCACCGCACCTTCCGGCCCGTGCAGCTCCCAGCGCTGCCGGGCTTCGTCTTCGCTGATGCTGAGGGTGACGTGGTTGGCCAGTTCGTCCGGGTCCTTCGGGCGCCCGGCACGATCCAGGTATTTCGGGCTCGCAACCAGCAGTTCCTGCACCTGGCCGAAGCTGCGCATCACCAGGCTGCCGTCGTCGTCCAGTCGCGAGCGCACGCGCAGGGCCACGTCATAGCCTTCATTGATGATGTCGACCCGGCGGTTGCTGATGTTCAGCTGCAGACGCACTTTCGGGTACTGGGCCAGGAATTTCGGCAGCAGCTTGGGCAGCTGCATCTGCGCCAGCGAAACCGGCACGCTGGCACGGACCAGGCCGCGCGGCTCGGCGCTGAGCCGGTCCACCACTTCGCGCGCGGCCTGCGCCTCGGCAAGCATGGTCTGCGCGTGGCGGTGCACGCTGGTGCCGACGTCGGTCACCGCGAAACGGCGCGTGGAGCGCTGCAGCAGGCGCACTCCCAGGTCGGTTTCCAGCTGGCTGATGCGCCGGCTGAGGCGGGATTTGGGGATGCCCAGGGCGCGCTCGGCCGCAGCAAAGCCGCCGTGATCCACCACCATGGCAAAGTAGTAAAGGTCGTTGAGGTCGTGCATACCGAAGTTCCAGATATAGAACAATACGTGGTATTCAACCACCTTTATCCCAGCGACGCAACAACCTAACCTGCTCTCCGTCGGCGGCGCCTTGACCGCCCTTCCCCGGATACAGGTGATTGCCATGAAGCTTCTTCACATCGATGCCAGCGTGCTGGGCGACAACTCGGTTTCCCGCCAGCTGTCTGCGGCAGTGGTCGCACGATTCAATGAGACCGTCGAGAACCTCGACGTAACCTACCGCGATCTCGATCGTAACCCCATTCCCCATTTGAGTAGTGGTTCGCTGGCGCAGGCCGATGCGGCCGAGGCGACCGACGCCGAGGCGGTGATGCAGCAGTTCCTCGCCGCTGATGTGATCGTGATCGGCGCGCCGATGTACAACTTCAGCATCCCTTCGACGCTGAAGGCATGGATCGACCGCATTGCAGTGGCCGGGCGCACCTTCAAGTACACCGAGAACGGCCCGGTGGGCCTGGCCGGAGGCAAGCGGGTGATCATCGCCAGCTCGCGTGGCGGCATCTACACCGATTCGCCGGCCGACTTCCAGGAGCCGTTCCTGCGCCAGGTGTTCGCCTTCATGGGCATCGACAACGTGGAGTTCGTGCGCGCCGAAGGCATTGCCTACTCGCCGACGCACCGTGAAGAGGCCATTGCCGCGGCGCTGGCCAGCCTGCCGGCCGCCGAGTTCGAAGAACTGGCTGAAGTCTGAGTGTTCCAGGGCAGGCGTTGAGTCCTCGTCGGACGACCTGCCCGGGCCGGGCTTCCCCTCCCCATTCCGGCCCACCCCTGCGGCCCCGCATTTGCGGGGCCGTTTTTTTTTTGGGTATCGGCGCGGCGGGCTTGGTGCCTGCTGCGGGGGTGATGTTGATTGGGGTTCATGCCACCAAAGAACGTTGCCATTGTTATCGGCGGTCGATTGGGATGCGACCCTACCGGGGTTGGTCGCGGTGCGTCAACCCGGTGTGGCCGGGTTGGTTTGATTCCAAAAAAAACCCGCCTTTCGGCGGGTTTTCTTTATGCGATCTTTTCCAGGCCGCCCATGTAGGGCTTGAGCGCATCCGGTACGGTGATGCTGCCGTCGGCGTTCTGGTAGTTCTCCATCACTGCGATCATCGCGCGGCCCACGGCCACGCCGGAGCCGTTGAGGGTGTGCACCAGTTCCGGCTTGCCGGTTTCCGGGTTGCGCCAGCGGGCCTGCATGCGTCGGGCCTGGAAGTCGCCGCAGTTGGAGCAGGACGAAATTTCGCGGTAGGTGTCCTGCGAGGGCAGCCACACCTCCAGGTCGTAGGTCTTGATCGCCGAGAAGCCCATGTCGCCGGTGCACAGCAGCACCTTGCGGTACGGCAGGCCCAGCTTTTCCAGCACCACTTCGGCGCAGCGGGTCATGCGCTGGTGTTCGGCGTCGCTGTCGGCCGGCGCGCACACGGTAACCAGCTCGACCTTCTCGAACTGGTGCTGGCGGATCATGCCGCGCACGTCACGGCCGCCGCTGCCGGCTTCGGCGCGGAAGCACAGCGAGTGGGCGGTCATGCTCAGCGGCAGGCGCTCGGCGTCGACGATCTCGTCGCGGACGATGTTGGTCAGCGAGACTTCCGAGGTAGGGATCAGGTAACGGGTGGAATCGCCGACCGCGGTCTTGAACAGGTCGTCCTCGAACTTCGGCAGCTGGCTGGTGCCCCGCAGCGATTCCGGGTTGACCAGCACCGGCACGTTGGTTTCTTCGTAGCCATGCTCGCCGGTGTGCAGGTCGAGCATGAACTGGGCCAGGGCGCGATGCAGGCGCGCCACCGGGCCGCGCAGCACGGTGAAGCGCGAACCGGAGAGCTTGGCGCCGGCTTCGCCGTCCAGACCCTGGTTGCGGGCACCCAGCTCGACATGGTCGAGCACCGGGAAATCGAAACTGCGCGGGGTGCCCCAGCGCTTCTGTTCGACGTTATCCGTTTCGTCCTTGCCGAACGGCACATCGTCGGCCGGTACGTTGGGGATGCCCATGGCGATGGCTTCGATCTTCTCGCGAAGCTCGTCCAGCGCCACTTCCGAGGCCTTCAGCTCATCGGCGAACGCGGCCACTTCGGCCATGATCGCCGACACGTCTTCGCCCTTGGCCTTGGCCTGGCCGATGGCCTTGGAGCGGCTGTTGCGCAGGCTCTGCAGCTCCTGGGTGCGGATCTGGATGCGCTTGCGGTCGGCTTCCAGCGACTCCAGCCCGGAGACGTCCAGCTCGAAACCGCGCGTGGTACGCAGGCGTTCGGCGAGTTCGGCGGGCTGTTGGCGAAGCAGGGCTGGATCAAGCATGGCGTCAGAGGGCTGTTTGTGGGTCTGGAGGGGGATTATCGCCTGTAATCGGCTTTTCTGCCGCGCGGTTCATTCCCGGCGTGGCAGAATCGAGGGGTTCACCATGGTATGGCTCATGTCCGCTTCCCGTTCCTCGTCTGGCAAGAACATCACCTTCCAGCTGCCCCGCCGCAGCCTCCTGATCGCCGGGATCGCCTTCGGCGTGGGCGTGCTGCTGTTCCTGGTGGTGTGGCTGAGCACCCGCAACAACGACTTCTACAAGGCCGGGCCGGCGCAGACCCCGCAGCAGGTCGCCGAGGTCGAGCCCCTGCCTGAACCCCTGCCCGCCGCCGCCGGTTCCAGCGACATGCCCGATGCCCGCCCGCTGCCGGTGGACGAGCAGCCGCAGCTGGTGGAGACCGCCCCGCCAC
>NZ_CAUQPH010000015.1:0-53031 GCF_963519925.1 uncultured Stenotrophomonas sp.
GCCCAGGCGCGCCGCTATGTCGTGGTCGGCGGGCCGGCCGGCTTCAAGGCGTGGGCCGGGCACGGTGAAACGTCCATCACCATGTCGGCCACGCGCATGTACGCGCAGGTCCTGCACCAGGAAGCGCAGGCGCTGGGCGTGCGTGCGCAGATGCTCGAAGTGAGCAACCCGGTGTGCACCCCCAGCAATGCCGCCAATGCCTGCATCGAATGGCCGAGTGCGCTGCTGGTCGGCCGCCGCCTGGTCTCGCTGCTCGACACCTGCACCGACAACCGCGCCATCGTCCGTTGCGACACCCGCGATGCCGAACTGCCGCGCGGCCTGTTGAACCAGGAATGGCCGCCGCCGTTTTCGCGGAACACGGCCGGCACCGCTTGACCTCTACCAAGGTTGAGGTCCCACGCTACGCCACCGCTTCGCCTCGCTGCCCCCGATTTCGTCTTCCCCCCCTTCTGTACGGATGCATGCCATGACCACCCACACCTCTCCCTCTACCCGCATCACCCGACGGCTGGCCATGGCCGGCGTGTCCCTCCTCGCCGCTGCCGTGCTGGCCGCCTGCAGTGGCGGCCACGCCGAAGAAGCCGGGGCACCGCCGCCGCCGCAGGTCAGTGCCGCGCCAGTGCTGGTCAAGCCGGTCAGCCAGTGGGATGACTTCAGCGGCCGCGTCGAAGCGGTGCAGAACGTCGAACTGCGCCCGCGCGTCTCCGGCTACATCGACAAGGTCAACTATGTCGAAGGCGAGGAAGTGAACAAGGGCGACGTGCTGTTCACCATCGACGCCCGCAGCTACCAGGCAGAGTACGACCGCGCCCGTGCCGAACTGGCACGTGCACGCACCCAGGCGACGCTGGCACGCAGCGAGTCCGACCGCGCGAAGAAGCTGTCCGACCAGCAGGCCATCTCCACCGAGACCTGGGAACAGCGGCGTGCTGCCGCCGACCAGGCCGGTGCCAACGTGCAGGCGGCGCAGGCCGCGCTTGATGCGGCGGCACTGAACCTGGAGTTCACCAAGGTGCGTGCACCGATCAGCGGCCGTGCCGGCCGCGCGCTGGTCACCGCCGGCAATCTGGTCACCGCCGGCGACAGCGCCAGCGTGCTGACCACGCTGGTATCGCTGGACACCGTGTTCGTTTACTTCGACGCCGACGAGGGCACCTTCCTGCGTTACGCGCAGATGGCACGCAAGGGCGAACGCCCGAGCGAGCGCGACAGCGACCTGCCGGTCAAGGTCGGTCTGTCGGGCGAAGAGGGCTTCCCGCACCAAGGCAAGGTCGATTTCCTGGACAACCAGGTGACCCGCAGCACCGGCACCATCCGCGTGCGCGCGCTGCTGGACAATGCCGACCGCGCCTTCACCCCGGGCCTGTTCGCGCGCGTGCAGCTGCTCGGCAGCGGCCAGTTCCAGGCCATGCTGATCGACGACAAGGCCGTGCTCACCGACCAGGACCGCAAGTACGTGTACGTGGTCGACAAGGACGGCAAGGCACAGCGCCGTGACATCACGCTGGGGCGTACCGCCGAAGGCCTGCGCATCGTGCAGAAGGGCCTGAACGCCGGCGACCGCGTGATCATCGACGGTGTGCAGAAGGTCTTCATGCCCGGCATGCCGGTGCAGGCCAAGGCGGTGGCGATGCAGCCTGCCGCAGCGGCGTCCCAGGTTGCATTGAAGTAAAAAAGCAGCCGACCGACGGTCGGCTCTACATGGAAATGCCTCGTGCGCATCCCATCCGCTGTCGGCTTCGACAGCGGCCGGGGTGCTGCACGCCGGCGTTGCTGAAAACACCAGGAATCCACCCATGGACTTTTCCCGTTTCTTCATCGACAGGCCGATTTTCGCGGCGGTGCTGTCGATCGTGATCTTCGCCGCCGGCCTGATCTCCATCCCCATCCTGCCGATCGGCGAGTACCCCGAAGTGGTGCCGCCGTCGGTGGTGGTGCGCACCGTGTATCCGGGTGCGAACCCGAAGGTGATCGCGGAAACCGTGGCCACCCCGCTGGAAGAGGCGATCAACGGCGTCGAGGGCATGATGTACCTCAAGTCGGTGGCCGGCTCGGACGGCGTGCTGCAGATGACCGTCACCTTCCGCCCGGGCACCGACCCGGACGACGCGGCGGTGAAGGTGCAGAACCGCGTGGCCCAGGCGCAGGCGCGCCTGCCCGAAGACGTACGCCGCCAGGGCGTGACCACGCAGAAACAGTCGCCCACCTTCCTGATGGTGGTGCACCTGACCTCGCCCAACGGCAAGTACGACACCCTGTACCTGCGCAACTACGCCCGCCTGCACGTCAAGGACGCGCTGGCCCGCATTCCCGGCGTGGGCGACGCGCAGATCTTCGGTGGCGGTGACTACGCCATGCGTGCCTGGCTGGACCCGGACAAGGTCGCCGCGCGCGGCCTGACCGCCAGCGACGTGGTCCGCGCCATGCGCGAACAGAACGTGCAGGTCTCGGCTGGCCAGCTCGGCGCCGAACCCATGCCCGACAGCCAGTTCCTGACCCTGATCAATGCCCAGGGCCGCCTGCGCAGCGAGCAGGAATTCGGCGACATCGTGCTCAAGGCCGGTACCGACGGCGAAGTGGTGCGGCTGTCCGACGTGGCCCGGGTTGAACTGGGTGCGGGCGACTACACCCTGCGTTCGCAGCTGGACGGCAAGAACGCAGTGGGCATCGGTATCTTCCAAGCCCCCGGCGCCAACGCGCTGGAGATCCGTGATGCGGTGATCGGCACCATGGACGAGATGCAGAAGGGCTTCCCGGCCGACGTCAAGTACGAAGCGGTGTACGACACCACCATCTTCGTGCGCGACTCGATCAAGGCCGTGGTCTCCACCCTGCTCGAAGCCATCGCGCTGGTGGTGCTGGTGGTGATTCTGTTCCTGCAGACCTGGCGCGCCTCGATCATTCCGCTGATCGCCGTGCCGGTCTCCATCGTCGGTACCTTCGCCGCACTGTACGTGCTGGGCTTCTCGATCAACACGCTGAGCCTGTTCGGGCTGGTGCTGGCGATCGGCATCGTGGTCGACGACGCGATCGTGGTGGTGGAGAACGTCGAGCGCAACATCGAAGAAGGGCTGTCGCCGACCGCGGCGGCGCACCAGGCCATGAAGGAAGTGTCCGGCCCGATCGTCGCGATCGCGCTGGTGCTGTGCGCGGTGTTCGTGCCGATGGCCTTCCTGTCCGGCGTGACCGGCCAGTTCTACAAGCAGTTCGCGGTCACCATCGCAATCTCGACGGTGATCTCGGCGATCAATTCGCTGACCCTGTCGCCGGCCCTTGCCGCGCGCCTGCTCAAGCCGCATGACGCGGCCAAGGATGCGCCGACCCGGATCATCGACCGCCTGTTCGGCTGGATCTTCCGTCCGTTCAACCGTTTCTTCAAGTCCAGCTCGGAGAAGTACGAGCGTGGCGTGTCGAAGATCCTCGGTCGTCGCGGCGCGGTATTCGTGGTGTATGCGGTGCTGCTGGTGGGCACCGGCTTCATCTTCAAGCTGGTGCCGCCGGGCTTCATCCCGACCCAGGACAAGCTGTACCTGATCGCGGGCGTGAAGCTGCCGGAAGGCTCGTCGATCGCACGGACGGATGAAATGCTGCGCAAGGTCGCGAAGATCGCCCAGGAAACCGACGGCGTGGCGCACACCATTTCGTTCCCGGGCCTGAACGCGCTGCAGTTCACCAATACGCCCAACACCGGCGTGGCCTTCATTCCGCTCAAGCCGTTTAACGAGCGCAATGGCCGCACCGCCGCGGAGATCAACGCCGAGATCAACCAGAAGATCGCCGGTCTGCAGGAGGGCTTCGCGTTCGCCCTGATGCCGCCGCCGATCCTGGGCCTGGGCAACGGCAACGGCTACCAGATGTTCATCGAAGACCGAGGCAACCTGGGCTATGGCGCATTGCAGACGGCGGTCAGCCAGATGCAGGGCGCCGTGGCGCAGACCCCGGGCATGGCCTTCCCGATCACCAGCTACCAGGCCAACGTGCCGCAGCTGGACGCTGAAGTGGATCGGGTCAAGGCCAAGGCCCAGGGCGTGCAGCTGACCGAGCTGTTCGACACCCTGCAGACCTACCTGGGTTCCTCCTACGTCAATGACTTCAACGAGTTCGGGCGTACCTGGCAGGTGATCGCCCAGGCCGACGGCCAGTTCCGCAACAGCGTCGAAGACATCGGCAAGCTGCGGACCCGCAACGACCGTGGCGAGATGGTGCCGATCGGTTCGATGGTGACGGTGAAGGAAACCTACGGCCCGGACCCGGTGCTGCGCTTCAACGGTTACCCGGCCGCCGACCTGGCCGGTGAAGCCGACCCGCGCATGCTGTCCTCGGCGCAGGCCATGGACAACCTGACCCAGATCGCCGCCAAGGTGCTGCCGGTGGGCATGACCACCGAATGGACCGACCTGAGCTACCAGCAGGCCACCCAGGGCAAGGCCGCCTTCATCGTGTTCCCGGTGGCGATCCTGCTGGCGTTCCTGGTGCTGGCCGCCCTGTACGAAAGCTGGTCGCTGCCGCTGGCGGTGATCCTGATCGTGCCGATGACGCTGCTGTCGGCCCTGTTCGGCGTATGGTTGACCGGCGGTGACAACAACGTGTTCGTGCAGGTGGGCCTGGTGGTGCTGATGGGCCTGGCGTGCAAGAACGCGATCCTGATCGTCGAATTCGCCCGCGAGCTGGAAATGGGCGGCAAGGGGATCGTGGAAGCCGCGCTGGAAGCGTGCCGCCTGCGTCTGCGTCCGATCGTGATGACCTCCATCGCGTTCATCGCCGGCACCGTCCCGCTGGTGCTGTCGCACGGCGCGGGTGCGGAAGTGCGCTCGGTGACCGGCATCACCGTGTTTGCCGGCATGCTCGGCGTGACCCTGTTCGGCCTGTTCCTGACCCCGGTGTTCTACGTGGCGCTGCGCACGTTCGTCAGCCGCAACGGCGGCGGCAAGCTGGTCGCCCACGGCGAATCCACCCTGCATCACTGATCCCGACCCCTACGAGGAATCACCCATGAATACCGCTACTTCCAAGATCGCCCTGGTTACCGGTGCCACCCGTGGCATCGGCCTGGAAACCGTCCGCCAGCTGGCCCAGGCCGGCGTGCACACGCTGCTGGCCGGGCGCAAGCGCGACGCTGCCGTGGCCGAGGCGCTCAAGCTGCAGGCCGAAGGCCTGCCGGTGGAGGCGATCCAGCTGGACGTCGGTGATGCCGCCAGCATCGCCGCCGCCGTGCAGGAAATCACCGACCGCCATGGCCGGCTCGACATCCTGGTCAACAACGCCGGCATCCTGCTCGACGACCCCGCGCTGCTGCCGTCGGCACAGACCCTGCAGACCTGGCGCGACACCTTCGATACCAACGTGTTCGCGGTGATCGCAGTGACCCAGGCCTTCCTGCCGCTTATCAAGGCATCGCCGGCCGGGCGCATCGTCAACGTGTCCAGCATCCTCGGCTCGCTGACCCTGCACAGCCAGCCGGGTTCGCCGATCTACGGCTTCGCGGTGCCGGCTTACAACGCGTCGAAGAGCGCGGTGAATGCCTGGACCGTGCAGCTGGCTTACGAGCTGCGCGACAGCGCCACCAAGGTCAACACCGTGCACCCGGGCTACGTGAAGACCGACATGAACCGTGGCGAAGGCGAGATCGAAATCGCCGATGGCGCCCGCTCCAGCGTCGGCATGGCGCTGATCGGGGCCGATGGCCCCAACGGCAGCTTCACCTACCTGGGCGAGGTGCTGCCATGGTGATCCGTGTGTTGACCGCCGCCGTTGCCAGCGCGCTGCTGGCCGGCTGCGTCAGCGTCGGCCCCAACTACCAGGCACCGCCGGCGCAGCCGGTGGTCCTGCAGGGCGCGGCCGCGCCGGTGTTCAGCACCACCTCGCCGGTGGCCAGCTGGTGGGCGCAGTTCGATGATCCGGTGCTGGAACAACTGGTGCACGACGCGCTGGGCGAGAACCTGGACCTGCGCATCGCCATGGCGCGGGTACGCGAGGCCCGCGCGGTGTTCGTCGAACAGCGCCTGGACCAGCTGCCGCACGTCACCGCCGGGGGCGCCTACGACCGAAGCAAGCAGCCGGACCTGACCGCCGGCGGCGAGCGCATTTTCAGCGAAACCTACCAGCTCGGTTTCGACGCGGGCTGGGAACTGGACCTGTTCGGACGCCAGCGCCGCGCCGCCGAAGCGGCGCGTGCCGACCTCGGTGCCGAGCAGGACAACCTCGCCGATGCGCAGGTCACGGTGGCTGCCGAAGTGGCGCGCAACTACTTCGAGCTGCGCGGTACGCAGAAGCGGATCGTCGTGGCCGAACGCACCCTGGTCAACCTGCGCGACACCCAGAAGCTCACCGAAGCGCGCTGGAACCTGGGCGCGGGCAGCGAGCTGGACGTGCAGAGCAGCCGCGCACGGCTGAAGGCGATCGAAGCGGACATTCCGCTGCTGGAAGTGGCCGAAGTGCAGTCGCGGCATCGCCTGGCGGTGCTGCTGGGGCAGCGCCCGGATGCGCTGGACGCGCTGCTGGCACCGCGCGAGGTGGCGCCGTACGCCAAGGCGTTGCCCTTGGGCGACACCACCGACCTGCTGCGCCAGCGTGCCGACGTGCGCGTGGCCGAGCGTCGCCTGGCTGCCGCCACGGCGCGGGTGGGCGTGGCCACGGCCGACCTGTTCCCACGCATCAGCCTGAGCGGTTTCGTCGGGTTCCTGTCCGGCGATGCCAGCGGGTTGGTCAATGGCAACAACAAGGCGTGGTCGGTGACCCCCTCGATCAGCTGGGCCGCGTTCGACTTCGGTACGGTCAAGGCACGGCTGCGTGCCAGCAAGGCGCAGGCCGATGGCGCCGCCGCCGAGTATGAAAAGGCGGTGCTGCTGGCGCTGGAAGACACCGAGAACGCGTTGACCCGCTACGCCAAGCAGCAGGCGCGGCTGGCCATCGTCGCCGAGCAGGCGCAGGCCGCGCGGCGCGCCGAGCAGCTGGCGCAGATCCGCTATCGGGAGGGGTCGGAAGACTTCCTGACCCTGCTCGATGCGCAGCGCACCCAGCTGGCCGCCGACGATGCACTGGCCGCGGCCGAGTCCACGGTCAACGTCAGCGTGGTCGGCGTGTACAAGGCGTTGGGCGGGTGGGGGCAGCAGCAGGACACGACGCCGCCGGCCCTGGCCGGCACGATGCGGTAACCCCGGCAGGGGGCAGCACGGGTCGCCCCCTGCACGCTTTGTAGCGGTAGGCCGTGATGGCGTGCCGGGAAACCCCGCGCTGACGGCTTTGCCTCTGCCGGGTCGGGCCGGGGCGGTGCTAAAAACACCGCCTGTCCGGGAGATGAGCAATGCAACGGAAGTGCTGGAAGCCGCCGCGTGCGGCCAAGGAAGAGCGTGCCGCGACGAACGCGGGCCTGTCGGCCAGCGTGATCGTGCTGCTGGTGGTGGCCGCGTTGACGGTCAGCCTGGGCTTCGCCCGGCTGCCCGACGGGTTGCTCGGCATCGGCGTGGTCGCGGTGGGCGTGTTCCTGGCCATCAGCGCCCGGATCTGCCAGGCGCGCGAACAGCACCAGGCCCTGTGCCAGGCGCTGGATGGCCTGCGCCGGTCGCCGCGCGGTTGAATGCGGCGGGCCTGCGCAGGCAGGGCACGCCTGTCAGCGGGCCGGGAAGGTCAGTTCAGCCTGTACCGGGTAGTGGTCCGACGGCACCACGCCGCCCGGCTTCTGGTCCAGGGTCTGGAACCGGTCCACGCCGAAGCCGCGCACCAGGATCCAGTCGATCTCGGCAGTGGGCGTATCACTGAAGTTCTGGAAGGTCAGGCGCGGGCCGTCGACCTTCTTCGCCAGCTTGCGTGCATCGCCCAGCGCCTGGGTGAAGGCGGCATAGGTGCCGCTGCCCGGTTCGCTGTTGAAATCACCGGTGACCACCACCGGGATGTCCCTGGGAAGCGCGGCCAGCCGCTTGGCGATCAGCTTGGCGCCGAGGACGCGGCGCGGCTCGTCTTCATCGCGGTAGGGCAGGTGGGTGTTGTACAGGTAGAACTGCCTGCCGTCGGCCTGGCGCTGGAACAGCGCCCAGGTGACCATGCGCGGCATCAGGTTGCCCCAGGTGATGCTGCCGGCGACCTCGGGGGTGTCGGACAGCCAGAAGTTGCCGGATTCGACCACCTTCAACGCGGCGTTGTCGTAGAACACGCCCATGTGCTCCTCATTGTCGCCGGGGCCCCGCGGCTCACCGAACCAGCGGTAACCCGGCAGGTGCTCCACCAGGTAGTCGGCCTGGTTGGTCTTGAGTTCCTGGGTGCCGAACACCACCGGGTGCTGCTCGCGCAGCAGCGCCACCATCGCATCGCGACGGTCCTCCCAGCGCTTGTTGGGTTCGGTATCCACCGGGGTGCGGACGTTGAACGACATCACCCGCAACGGCTCAGGCGCCTTGGCCAGGGCCGGGCCGAGCGGCAGCGCCAGCGCGATCAGGGCCAGCAGGGCCGGACGACGGAAAGCAGACAGCATGGGAATCCCTCCATTCCATGAAAACGTTTGCAGAGGGTGCCATGGAATGCCCGGGCCCGACTATGCGGACGTTGGCGGCAGCGGCTCAGCTGCCCAGCAGCACGATCCCCACCGTCAGGTTGATCGCCGTCCCAAGCGCGAACACCCACAGCGCCGACAGCGCCGAGTTCAGCCAGGAGCGCTGCAGCGCGACCTTCAGCCAACCGGTCTGTACCACCAGGTACCATGCGGCCGACAGCAGGCCGGTCGCGATCCCGATAGTGGTGGACAGCTCCCCGGGCAGGCGCACGAACACCATGCTGGTGGACAGCGCCACCGCGAACGGGGCGGTGAGGTAGCACTGCATGAAGAACGGGCGGCGCAGCGATTCGCGGGTCATCGGCACCCGCTTGCGGCGCAGCAGGTGCACGGTGGCCACCAGCGGCCAGATCGCGAAGGTGATCGAGCGGTACAGCAGTAGGCTCTCCTCGTTGCCCATGACCGTGCGCGACAGCTCGTTGGTGCCGACCACGGTCTGGTGCATCAGCAGCTCCACCCCATGCGCCACCAGCACCGCCAGCATCAGGAACATCGGCGGGCTGATCGCATCGTCGAACTGGCGCTCCAGCTTCTGGGTCAGCTCCGTGTTCACGTACTGCGCCATGCGCCGGGGGTGGACGATCACCCGGTACAGCGTGCGCGGGAAGAACAGGAACCAGGTGCAGAGCTCGTAGAGGAACTCTTCGAGCGAACGCAGCAGCTTGAGGAAATCCATGCAGACCTCGGGGTGGGCACTGGCACGCAGGGCGCCGTGGCCCAAGCATGTCGCAACGCCGCCGTGCCGTACAGGGCGGCGTTGCCTTCACGACAGGCCGCGATCCTGCCGCCACTGTCGGAAGAAGTTAAGCAGTTGCGTGGACGGTACGGCGTGGACCGCCCCGGGAAGTGCGGGCTCGATGGATGCCGGGATGGACGTCCCGTATTCCTCCAGGTAGCGGACGGAGAAGGTCTGCGCGTCCGGGAACATCTCACGCATCTGCGGGATGACCACGCCACCGCAGGACGGGCAGGCGCCCAGCATCGTGCTTAGTCTGAAGCTGACCACGTTGCGGTGCGTGCCCATGCAGCTGGCAATCAATCGCTCGGAATCCACGCTGCGGTCGAACACCAGCGTACGGGTGTCATCGGCATGGCGCAGCACCGGCAGGCTTGTGATTCGGGGCAGTGGCGCCACGCCCTGCATTGCCGCGCGGGCATCGACGAAGCGGGTGCCGTCGGGCAGGCTCGGGTTTGCGCGCAGGTGGATGTTGCGTGCGCGTTTTCCGCCGGACAGGGCGTAATAGATCGTGCGGGTCCCGTCCGATTCCACTACCTCTGCAAACGCCAGGTTCGCGCCTTTGAGATGATCCAGGATCGGCCGCCCCGCCTCGGGCAGGGCCAGCGCCGCCGCATCGATGCCCGACCAGGCGCCTTTGCCCCCGGTGGCCGGCAGCAGTGCGTTGAGGATCTCGGCCACCGACGCCCGTTCCTCTTCGCTGGCGCTGCCCAACGCGTTCCAGTCGGGAATGCGTCGGCGGGCCAGGCGCAGGAATGTGCGCTGCTCGCTTTGACCGGTGAGCACCTTGTCCGCATAGCGGCCGAGCACATCGGGACGTCCGCGGGCGGCGAACCACGACACATACGCTTCGTAGGTCGGGAAACGTTCGGCGAGTTCGGGGCTCAACGTGGGCTGGATGTAGCCGAAGACCAGCCGCGCGATGTTCTCCCGGTCCTGCTCGAGATAGGGGCGCAGCAGCTGCACACGATAGGTTTCCGAAGCGCGCAGGTACTCGTTGATTTCGGTGTCGTCACGGCCCGGTTCGAGGCGGGTGAAGTGCAGGAGGGTCCCCGCGTCTTCGCTTGCCGGCAGCGCGGCGTGGTAGAACACGCCGTCGTCCGGTTCGATGCACAGGGCGCGCTGGAACGGCGACTCGATACGGATCGCGCGCAGCCGGCGCGCATCGTCGATTCCCTCCACCAGTGCGCCCACATCCACCACGGGCAGGCGCTGCTGCAGGCGGTCGATGTCCGCGTCCGCAAGTGATCCGGGCAGGCCGAACGTGCGCGCGTCCGCCAGCGTGCCCCGAAGGGTGGCGGGATACATCACGCTGGCGGGCAGGCCCAGCGCTTCGCGCTCCGCGGCCGGCACTGGAACCAGTTGAGGCGTTTTCGGACCCGGTGTATACGAACAGACCTCGCCCTTGTGCACCATCAGGCGCAGCGGACCTTCGCCTTCCGGTGCCGTATGGGCCAGGTCCAGGGTGAATTCCCGCGAGGCGGCGGCGATGCCCTGCAGGCGCCCAGGCCGCAGCGCGTCGGTCTGCAGGTCCTTGGCTGCATCCGGTACGAAGCGCAGCCGCGATTGCAGCACGCAGGGCACCGCCTCCAGCGATCGGCGCGGGCGGCAGCGTGCCGGCACCTCGCGCCATTGTCCTGTACGCCCGCGGTCCTCCGGCGTGGCGACTCGTGAGAATGCATCGCCGGTGGGATTGAGCCGGTAGTGCTGGCCGCGGATCACCACTTCCCAGTCGTCGTGGCCGTGATCGAGGAACTGCGCGGGGGTATCGCCGATGGCGATCTGCAGTCCGTTGTCGCCGCGCGTGACCGGAAGCGATGGCGGCAGGTCATGTTCCAGCGTGAACGCCTCCAGCGCGGGCCCGTAGGGCTGTCCGCTGTAAACGTCGTAACGGTGCCACGCGCTGCCACGGGCCATCGCCAGCACCGTGCTCCCATCGGACAGTCGTGCCTCGGCCAACGAGGGCGTCAGCACGCGTCGTTCCTGCAAGGCCGCCGCCGGCACGCCGCCGCTGGCCAGCGCGTGCTCCAGCGCCAACGCCGAGCGTTCCACCGCCGGACGGCTGCGCAGCACCTGTTTCAACCACCCTGCGCCCTGCAGCGCGCTGTTCCAGGCATGGCTGCCGGCCCACAGACCGCCCTTGGCCATGTCGCGCAGGGTGCCCGCACCGCCGGCCATCACCAGCGATGTGCCGAGTGCCTGCAGCGCGCCCCCGGCTTCGGCGGCAATCGACTGGATGCTGCGTTCGCCGGCAGTGGTTACGACATCCACGGTGCTGGCCAGGAAGCCGATGGGTGGCGCGCCGACGGACGCGGCATCCATCCCGCAGCGGAGGAAGGTGCCCAGCGACCGTTCACCCGCCTCAAGGTCCTCGATGCATTCGTACAGGGGGACCAGGAATTCGGCGACGGTGTTGAGCTGATGCAGTTCGCGCTGGTGCAGCTGTTCCAGCCCGGTCAGGTGGGCCAGCTCGTCAGCACGCGCCTGCTCGAACCGTGCCTGCCATAGATCCGCCGCCGCAGCCTTGGCAAGCCGCGCGACCGTCTGGTCGCCATGACCGGACACCGTCCCGCTGCAAGGCGTCACGATGAGCCCGGACAGTGGCGCGAGCTGATTGCCATCGCGGTGTCGCTGTACCGCACCGCTGACCAGGCCTTCGAAGTCGACAAGATCGCCCAGGGCGCGGTCCTTCCACACCCGCCGCGCCACCCCGGCCTGCGGAACGATCTCGAAGTACACGTCCTGCGCGCCGGCGGCTGTCGGCGTGCAGCGCAGCAGGAAGCCCTGAACGGCGGAGCGGTCATCGCACCGCACGCGCAGGGAGGTGCAGCCGGCGGTTTCGATCAGCCGCCGGTCGACAGCCGGCAGGCCATCGAGTGCCGTGCCGATCAGACCCGCCAGTCCGTCTTCCACCGTCTGCTTCCAGACCTCGTAGGCGCTCTCGAAACGACGCGCGGTGGTGGGCCCACGGGTCGACACCCAGGCGTCGGCCACCACCAGCGCCTGCAGGGTATCGTCGTTGGTGATCAAGGCGCGCTGGCGCGGGTCGTCGGCCTCGCCAGCGCCGACCGCATCTGGTTTGGCCAGGGCATACAGGTGCCGCTCGAAGGCGATCAGGCGCGAAGGCACGATGCCGTGGCGCGCCAGACAGGGCTCGCCGATGTCGGCCGGTCGCTGCGACCACAGCGCCACGTCCACGCCGGCCTCGCGCAGGGTCTGACCGGCGATGTTTATGCGCCGTGGCGACGGGCTGGCCAGTTGCCGCACGTGCTGCGCGTGCGCATCCTGGTCGGCCTTCACCAGGTCCAGCGCATCGGCCAGCTGCTGTCCGTTCGCCGCATCGAACCAGGTCAGGTTGCCCACGCCACCGTGCGCGGTGGCATACGCCAGCGCTGCCGGCACCAGCGCACGCGCCCACGCCGCATGCAGGTCGTCGTTGCCGCCGGGCGTGGGTGCGGGCTGCGCCAACTGCGCGGGCAGCGCACAGACCGCATCGAATCCCACGCGGCTGCAGGCACCGGGCTGCATGGCGTCCAGCAGGGTCGCGCCGTGTCGCAGCGCGACGCTCTGCAATGAGCGGCCATACGTGAGCCAGTCGGGCACGCCCTCCACCTGCAATGCCGGCTGGTCCAGCTCGCTGGTCAGCAGCCAGTACATCAGCTCGAGTGCTGCCGGCGAGGCGTCGCCGTTGGTGTCGAGGATGCTGGCGCGCAGTTCGTGCGCCAGCTGGATGATCGGCACGTCCACCGCCCCGGGCGAGGCGAAGCGTTCGCGCAGTGCGTCGATCCGCTCGATGCCGACGTAGCGCTCCAGCATCCGCTGCGCGAGCAGCGTCTGCGCGCCCCGAATCGAGACCTCCGGTTCACCGTTGCCGCCCAGCCAGCCCGCCTCGGCCAGCAGCGGCCGGCACACCTCCGCGAACTGGCGCGTGCGCGACATCAGCGCCCAGGCATCGGGGGCAGCCAGCGGCCCGGCATCGCTGCCGTCGTGCTTATCGGGGTGCAGCAGGGAGAGACCAAACTGCTCGAGCAGGTCATCCAGTGGCGGCAGTTCTACGACATGCGACCCGGCGGCCTGCGGGCGATCCGGAACCGCTCGCAGCGCGAATTCGGGCAGAGCCGCATCCTCAGGGTTGTGCGCCCCTGCATCTGATGCGATGCGCTGGGGTAGCACGGGGAACGTAAGCGGTGCACGCCACGCCGGCGCGGCGCGTAACGCAGGCGGCAGCAACGCTGCACCGAACGCCAGGGCTTCATCGACGGTCAGCGCGGGATGGCGCGCGCGCAGCTCGATCGCCAGCGACAACACGGGTGCACCGTCGACCGCCGGATCGCTCGGCACGTCCCAGCCTGCGCCGGGAACCGCCAGCTGCGCTTCGGCCGACGCGCCGAGCAGGGCGGCGCAGGTGCTGGCCGACAATGGCGCCTCGCGGTCCAGGCGTGATCCCGCGCTGCGCCCGGCCACCGAGCCGAGCAGGCGCTGCCAGACGAGCTGCTGCGCATCGTCACTGGCGCACCACAGGTCCAGCGCCTGCGGCGCGTCCATGATCCGGGTCCACAGCGTGGGCATCGGCACGGAGGGCCGCGCGTCCGCGGTGATGTCGATGGCATGCTTTACCGCGTGGACCACGCCCTCGCGATTGCTGCGCATGCCCGGCGCGCGCCACAGCGCCGCCAGCGCGCTGTCCGGCAGCAGGGTGAGCCATTCGTCCGGCGTCAGCTGCCAGATCGATCCGCGCTGGAAGCGGTCGCGCCAGGCGCCCAGCGCGTCCGCCCCTGGCGCCGCTGCCAGCTGCCGGAAGAAGCCGTGGACCAGCTCGGGGGTGACATCGTCCACCGCGATCTCCACGGCCTGCGCCACCAGCTGAAGGCTCTCGCGCCCGCGTTGCAGGCGCAGCAGGTCGCGCGCCTGCTGCTGCGGGTCGTCCGCGATCCGGTCGCGACCGAGCAGGTGCTGCAGCACGGCAGCCGGCAAGGGCAGGGTCACGGTCATCGGTCGCAGCAGGGGGCGGAGTCGTTCGGGTGTGTGTGCCAGGTCCAGCGCCTCCAGGCGCGCCAGGGCGCCGGACGCGCGGGCGCCGCCGGTCCAGGCGAAGAACCCGGAGAACGCCGGGTAGGCCCGTCGATACCAGGGATCGGCCTGTGCCATCGGCAGGTCAACGCCCGCATACAGATGCAGCACCGGTGCGATCAGTGCGCCGGTAAGCACGCGCAGGTCGTTGCGGCGGGGATCGATCAGCGACTGCGGCGCTGGCTCCAGGTCTTCATAACGGGCCAACGAGGCCGCGATGCGATGGAACAGCGCGCCCAGTTCCGTGACCCAGTGCGTGCCTGCCACGGCGGCCTTTCGTTCCAGGTGATCGCGCCAGTCGGCTGCGGTCGGTGCCTTCCCGCGCCAGTCCCAACCTGCGCCGAAACGCAGCGGATCCAGGTCCCGGCGCAGCGAAACCAACAGGTCGGCCAGCAGCGTGTCGGCGCTGTCGAGCCGGTCGAATCCACTGGCATCCAGCAGCGCGGGGTGCGCTTCCACCAGCCAGGCGCGCATCTCGCCGACGCTGGCGCCATGCGGCAGCGGCCTGCCGTAGGCCCGATGCATGTGCGCACGGTGGGCCTCCAGCTGCGCCTCGGTCATGGGCGTTGCCAGGCGGCCGCTGACGGTATCGGTGTCCCACGCCAACACGTCGAAATGCGCGTGCGCCGCGGCAGCGGCGGTGGCGTCCTGCGCCTGCACGTACGCCGTTGCCGCGCGGCCGATGCGGGCCAGGCCATGCATCGGGCGGCGCTCGCCCGTGGCATGCGGGACATGGGTCAACAACTCCAGCATGCGCGCGAACGCGTAAGCGCGTGCCGTATCGCCACCGTCGGCCAGGCTGCGCCGCGCACCTTCGGGCAGCATCGGCAGGCGCTGCAGCGTGGCGTACCACGCCTGCAGCGGTGCGGACTCGAAGAAGGCCGCCAACGCGTCGGGATCGGGCGCGCGGTGTTGCAGATCGAGTCCAGCCTGCGCGAAGGCGTCGGTGATCGCCGTGTACAGACCGGTGAGGGTGCGCGGCACCTGCCAGTCCAGCGTTTCCCACCAATCGCCGGGTGCCAGGCGATCCACAAGCGGTGCCAGTACTGCCAATGGCAGCCGACCCTGCACTGGGATCATGTCCTGCGCGGCGGCACCGGTGAACAGCGCAGGCGGGGTGGAGTCACTGCGGTCGCGCATGCCGAAGTCGGTAAGCGCGCCGGCGTCCGCGCGTGGCAGCGCCGGAGGGTGCGTCCACGTTGCGCCTGCGGGCAGCGGCGGGGTGTTGTCGGGCATGAACGTGCGGAGGGCATTATCCGTGGTGGCGCCGTCCGGCCCGGGAACCTGGCTCGCCAGGAATGCGCCCATCGCCGCCGCACGTTCGCGCAGCATGCCGGGCACCACGCGCCGCTCCTCCCAGCACTGACCCGGCACGGCCACCGCGTTGCCCGGGCGCTGGCGGCCAAGCAGGGCATCGTTGTTTGCCTCCAGCGGGGGCTCGCCGACGACCGGCGTACAGGCCAGTGCCTCGACAGCACCCATCCACGCATCGCCCATGGCATGGGGTTGCGCGACATTGGCCACCGCTTCGGGGCGCGGCAGGGCCTTGCTGCCCAGCAGCGCGGCGCCGTTTGCAGCGGCGAATCCGATATCGAAACCGGTCTTCACCAGCTGCGGCACCTGCCACGGAACGCTGAGCAGCGTGACCAGGGCGCGCGCGGCGCTGTCGTAACGGCCCAGTGGGTGCACCGTCGTCGAGGTGTCCACGCTGGCCTGGTGGGCGACCTCCAGCAGCGCGGTGGCCAGCGGGGAAGGTGCTGTGATGCGGTGAGGCGCGCATGCCGACACTTCGAGCTGCGGCTCGGCCACGCCACGCTGCAGTGCGGCGAGCTGCTGGTAGGCAGCGCGTATCGAGCCCGCATCCTGCGCCCCGGAAAACACGACCGGCAGGCCGGCGCGTACCTCCAGCAGGCCGGCATCGCGTTGCTCGTGCTGGCGGATGCATCGCTGCGCGCGTTGCAGGGTCTGCGCGGACGCACCGGGCGCCAACTGCGCCAGCTGCGAGGCGACCGACGCATGGCGCGCCTGCATGTCCTGGCCGGCGACGTGCGCGTCCTGATGCCGGCGCGCCAGTTGCCGCGCATCCACCCCGACCCGCTGCGCGCGCTCCATCTCCAGGCGCTGCTTCCACGCAGCAGAAGGGACATCGACCGGACGGTAAAGCGCGTCGCGCAGGCCGCGCAGCAGCGGATCGCGTTCGGTGGTCGCCGCGCGCAGGCGTGGGCGTTCGGCAAGGCACTCCACTTCCCACTGTGCCTGCGGCAGTCGCAACGCGTAGTGCAGCACGCTCCGCCACGCCGTGGCCTCGTCGTCGCTGC
This sequence comes from uncultured Stenotrophomonas sp., assembly GCF_963519925.1. Taxonomy (NCBI): domain Bacteria; kingdom Pseudomonadati; phylum Pseudomonadota; class Gammaproteobacteria; order Lysobacterales; family Lysobacteraceae; genus Stenotrophomonas; species uncultured Stenotrophomonas sp. The sequence continues at coordinate 16,673 of NZ_CAUQPH010000015.1, forward strand.
AGGCGGGCAGGGCACACTGCGCGGCAAGCCACTCCGACAGTGCGTCGCTCAATCCCGTTCCGGTCCACCCGCCGTCCAGCAGCGCCTGCAGCAGCGCGGTGTCGATCGGCCCGTTCATAAGGGCATCGGCCAGTTCCCGCAGCCGTGCGCGCGGCACGCCGATCAGCGGCACGTACAGCGTTGGGAGCGCCTGCGCGCGGTTGTGGACCTGGTCTGGCATCGATCCCGCGGGTGCGGTCAACGGGGCGGCGCCGGGCACAGGCAGCGGGGAGGTCGTGGCGGTGGGCAGGGCGTGGCAGCGGGACATCATCGGCACAGGCAAGGCATCACAGCAGGCGCAGGGGGCGCGGAAGGGCGCCGATCCTACGGATGGGCTCCGCTGCTGCAATCGACTACGCCAATGGAACCTGACTGAAACAGTGACTTTGCACATCAAAGTCGTTGCGGCATGGGCGCTTCGGACAGGCCATCGCCAGGCGTCGCCGCGCACCGCGGGCTGTCGGTATCGGAAGTGTTGTATTCCGGTGCCAACCCCGTGAAGCCGGGCTGGTAGGCCACGAACCGGGTACTCTGGTCGATTCCACGCGCAGCGCAGGCCCCCCATGGACTACCAGCTTGTCATCAAATTCTGGCGGAAGTCGCTCGACGACGAGGCCTTCCTGCCGACGCTGGAGGCCGAGCTCGCCGCGGCGCTGGGCACCGCTGCCCGGCTGGACGGCTATGACGTCAGTGCCAAGGAGATCAACCTGTTCATGGACACCGCCGACCCGCGCCCCACGTTCCGCAAGGCCAAGGACGTGCTGGAACGGCTGGGCGTGCTGCACAGCGTATCGGCCGCCTATCGGCTGGTCGGCGGGGCGCAGTTCACCTCGCTATGGCCGACGCGGATGGCGCGCAAGTTCACGTTGCCCTGAACCGGCGCGCGCCTTCTACGCAGCGGTCAATCCCAGGATGCAGGCCAGCAGCGCATCGGTCTGCTGCGGCGCGCGCTGCGCCTCGGGGTCGGTGAGCATCTGCAGCCAGAAGCCATCCGCGGCAAGTCGGGCGGCCCGAAGCCTGGGGTCGTCGCGTTCTGAAGGTACCTGCTGCAGCCGCTGCGCGAGCCAGGTGCGCCAGAGATGAGCGAATGCCGGCTCGACAAGGGCGGTCAGCGAGAACTTCGCCCATTGGCGCTCGTCTGCTTTCATCGAGTTGAAGGTAGCGGTGACATAGGCGCGCGTGAACCGTCCAGCTTCGACATCGTCGCGGGCGACGCAGGCGTCCAGATCGCGGTCGAAATGCAGCAGGCATTCCGCGTAGGCCGCTTCCAGCAGCGCCTGTCGGGTGGGGAAGTGATGGAACAGTGCGCCCTTGCTTACCCCGGCGCGTGCCGCCACGCCCAGCACGGTCACGCCGGCCAGGCCACCGGCGATCGCTTCCTGGACCACCGCGTCCAGCAAGGCGGCGCGCACCACGGCCGGCTGCCGGCGTCGCTTGAGGTCGGCGTTCAATGCGCGGCCGCCTTGGAGAACGCGTTGATCATGACCACGCCGCCGACGATCATCGCCACGCCCGTGACCGCCTGCCAGTCCAGGGACTGCTTGAATACCGTAACGCTGATGATGAGTGTCAGCACGATGCCCAAGCCGCCCCAGATCGCGTAGGCAATGCCCAGCGGCAGTGTTTTCAGCGCGTGGCTGAGCAGATAGAACGAGAGTCCGTACAGCAGCGCCATGCTGACGGTGGGGGCGAGCCGGGTGAACTGCTCGGTCTTCTGCAGCAGCATCGTGGCGGTTACTTCGGAGACGATGGCACCGGCAAGGAACAGATAGGCAGTCAACAATGGGGACATGGATCAAGCTCGCGTTAGATACCGACCGGACGGTATGTTACAGGCCTCCGCGGTGAACAGGCGCTGAAATTTATCATTGCGGCATGCCGTAACGACAGCACACCGAGCGCAATTGTAATGTTATGAAATAACGTTACACTCAGTCCCGTCGGTTCCGGCTTACGGGGGAGGGCACGTGCAGCGCCCGCCGACAGCACGCTGCACGCTCTGCCAAGTGACCGCACCATGATCAAACCGACCCTTATGACGGCCCGGGCCCTGCCGCGTGCCTGTCGTTTCCACTCGCTGCCCGCCCGCACCCTGCTCGCCAGTGCGCTGCTGGTCGCGACCCACGCCTCGGCTGCGGAACGCAGTCCTCCGTCGACGGCGCAGACCGTCGCCGAGCTCGACACCATCCGGGTCCAGGCGCAACGACTCGGGACCACGGAAGGCACCGGGTCGTACACCTCGCCGGTCGTGACCTGGGGCGGCAAGGCCCCGGTAAGGCTGCTGGAGGTTCCGAGCTCGGTCAGCGTGATCACCCGCCAGCGCATCGAGGATCAGAACCTGGTGACTGTCGAAAGCGCGCTGAAGGAAGTAACCGGCGTCACGGTTTCGCCGTGGGACGGGGCAACCAGCCAGATCCGTTCGCGCGGTTACACCCTGGAGTCTTCCTACGATGGCATTCCCGCCTATGGGGCGCTGTCGGCTTTCCAGCAGTTCGACCTGGCCATCTATGACCGCGTCGAAGTACTGCGTGGACCCGGTGGCATCTTCCAGGGCTCGAGCCAACCTGGCGGCGTCGCCAACTTCGTCCGCAAACGCGGCAGGGACGTGTTCGGGGGCGCGGTGGCGCTGTCGGCAGGGTCATGGTCGAACCACCGCGCGGAGCTCGATATGGGCGGCCCGCTCAATGCCGCCGCCACGCTGCGAAGCCGCGTAGTGGCCACCGCGCAGGACCGTGAATTCTTCTATGACGTGGCGGATTCCAGCCACCGTCTGGTACACGGCGTGCTGGACTGGGATGTGGCGCCGTCGACGACCCTTTCGCTGTCCGCCACGCGGCAGTCGGACGACGTCATGCCTTACCCGGGCCAGCCTGCGTATACGGACCAGCGCTTCCTCGACGCACCGCGATCCCTGTATCCGTATCCGGACTGGGTGATCCAGCGTTGGGACAAGGAAGCAGTGACGCTGGATCTGGAGCATGCCCTGGACAACGGCTGGCTCGTGAAGGCGAGGGCCAGCCGTCAGCGGCTGGACTGGTACTACAAAGACAGTTATCCCACCGGTGGCGTGAACCGGGCGACCGGGACGGTGGCCAGCTACGCGCGTCGCCGCAGCGACAGCGACGAGATCCGCGAAGGCGTCGATGTGTTTGCCGCGGGCGCGTTCGCGCTATGGGGGCGGCAGCATCACGCCACCATCGGTGCCAACATCGAGGAATACGAGAGCCTCACCCGCTTCGGCCAAGGTCCCGTCGTCCCGGGCGTGCCGGTCATGGAACCTGGCGTCGTGCCGGATGTGCCCATCGCCTACGCCTCGGGCTACCACGCAGTGACCCGACAGAGCGGCCTGTACGGTCAGCTGCGGCTGGCCCTGACCGACCGCCTGACCGGTGTCGCCGGCGGTCGCTGGAGCCGGTTCGACGTGCAGTCCCGCACCGTATCGCCGCAGCCGCTCAGCGCGTGGAAGGACGGTGCCCAGGCGAACGGGGAGTTCACCCCCTATGCCGGCATGGTGGTCCACATCACCGACGCGATGACCGCGTATGCCAGTTACGCCGATACCTTCATTCCGCAGACGCAGCGCATGGTGTCGGGTGAGACCATCGACCCACGCGTGGGCAGGCAGCTGGAAGTCGGTGCAAAGGCCAGCCTGCGCGGCGGGGCACTCAACCTCGCAGCGTCGGCGTTCCGCACGCGCGACGTCAATCGTTCCTACCCCGACCTGGACAACCCGGGATTCTTCCTGCAGGCCGGCGAAGTGGAGGTCAAAGGCTGGGAGCTGGAGGCAACTGGCAGTCCGCTGCCCAACCTCGACCTGACCGCCGGATACACCCGGCTGCTGACCCGCTATGTCAGCCACCAGACGCTGCCGACCGGGTCGCCGTTCACCCTGTTCGAGCCCGATCACACCGTGAAGCTGTTCGCCACCTACCGGCTGGAAAGCGGCGTGTTGCGCGGGTTCTCCCTCGGTGGTGGGTTGCATGTTTCCAGCGGACTGCTTGGCACGGGCGTGGCCGGCATCCGCGAGCAGGCCGGCTACGCCGTGGCCAGCGCACATCTTGGCTACCGCTTTACAGAGGGGCTGCGGATGAGCGTGGCGGTCAACAACCTGTTCGATCGCCACTACTACGAGCGCGTCGGCGGCCTCAACAGTTACAACACGCCGGGCGAACCGCGCAATGTGATGCTCACCGTTCGTTCGCAGTTCTGACCCTGCCCGATCCGGTGCCATGAAACTTTCCGCCAAGGATGCATGGCACCTGGTCCGGCCGTACTGGGTATCTGAAGACCGGTGGCGCGCCTTCGGCCTGCTTGCGACCATCATCGTGCTGGACGTTTTCCTCACCTACGTCGGCGTGCGCCAGACCCATTGGCAGAAGCATTTCTTCGATGCGCTGGTGGAGCGGGACCTCGCCGCATTCTGGCGACAGATGTGGGAACTGGGCTTGATCATCACCGGTATCGTGGTGGCCGGCACGGCGAGGGTGTGGTTCGAGCAGGCGCTCGCCATGCGCTGGCGCACCTGGCTGACCGGACGCCATCTCGACCGATGGCTGCGCGACGGTGCCTATTGGCGCGTTGCCGAGTCCGGCACGGTGGACAACCCCGACCAGCGGATTGCAGACGACCTGCGCTTGATGGCGACCGATACGCTCCGGCTGTCGGTCGGCGCGTTGAACTACCTGGTCGATTTCTTCACCTTCGCCACCATGCTTTGGGGGCTTTCCGGTGCGGTTTCCTTTGTGTTCGGCGGGGCAACGCGGGAGGTGCCGGGGTACATGCTGTGGGCGGCGGTCGCGTATGCGCTGGCAGGCTCGTTGCTGATCGAATGGATAGGGCGGGGATTGGTCGCGGTCGACTACCAGCAGCAACGGCGCGAAGCCGATTTCCGCTTCCTGCTGGTGCGCCTGCGAGAAAACGCCGCGGGGATAGCGCTGTGGCGCGGGGAAACGGCCGAGCGGGTCGGTCTGGCCGGTGCGTTCGACGCGATTCGTGACAACTGGCGCGAGGTCATGCATTACACCAAGCGGATCACGGCAATGAATGCACTGTATGTCCAGGGTTCGATGCTGTTGCCGTTCCTGTTTACCGGTCCGCGTTACTTCTCCGGCGCCATCACCGTAGGCACCGTGATGCAGCTCAACAGCCTGTTCAACAGGGTGCGTGGAGCGCTGTCGTGGTTCGTTTACCGCTACAAGGATCTCGCCCTGCTGCGCTCGGTGTTCCATCGCCTGCACGAGTTTGACGCAGCACTGCAGCGCCCCGCTGGGAATGGCATCCGCTTCAATCGGCAGGGCAGTGACCTTGTGCTCAGTGGGGTGCGTATCGCACGTCCGGATGGCCGCGCGCTCGGCGGGATTGACCATCTGCGGCTCGAGCCGGGGGAGCGCCTGTTGATCCAGGGCGCATCGGGTACGGGCAAATCGCTGCTGCTGACCGCCCTGGCCGGACTGTGGCCCGTGGCCGAAGGCGGGGTGACGGTGCCCGCGGGGAGGGTGCTGTTCGTCCCGCAGCGCAACTACCTTCCCCAGGGTTCCCTGCGTGCCTGCGTGGCGTATCCCTCTCCGACCCATGAACTGGACGAGGCCGCGCTTCGTGCCGCGCTTATCGATGTTGGCCTGCACCGGCTGGTAACGGAACTGGACGTGGAGCAGGACTGGATGCGACGGCTGTCTCCCGGGGAGCAACAGCGGCTGGCATTCGCGCGTGTGCTGTTACAGCATCCGGCCGTCGTGTTCCTGGACGAGTCCACGTCGGCGCTGGATGCCGATGCGGAGGCACTGGTTTACGCATTGGTGATGCAACGCCTTCCGCAATGCATCGTCGTCAGCGTGGGCCACCGGGAGAGCCTGGCTCAATGGCATGGGCGCAGCTTGCGCTGGGGGGACGCTGGAGGTTGATGTCGGCCCCGGACCCAATGCCGTAGGTGTACCCTTGGTGTGCGGGTCTCGGCCTATCAGGATGAAAACATGTCAAAAGGATTGATCTGGCTTTGTTTTGTTGCGGGTGGTCTGGTAGTCGCTGATCCAGCAGCCGCCAAGGTGGTTCGCTGCGATGTCTGTACGGCCGACGTCGATTTCAGACGGGAAGCAGAACTCGCCGGCGCAGGTACACACCTGGTCTACAACCTCCACGACAACGTTCTTCAGCAGTGGTACGTGCCTGTCGTTTCCGGCGTGGAGCCACCGCTCATCGTCGTGCCCGTTGCCCAGCTGGGACTGAACCCCAGCGTTGTCGACAAGACGGCATACGACTTCGTTCTCGACTACAACATGCGGGCGATGGTGGAATCAGCTGCGGGTTCCACGAACGTGATTTCGTCTGCCACGGGCACCGATGTCGTGTCGGAGATGGCAGACCCAACGTCAGTCGGCACGGGTCATCTTGGGCTCCAGGAGCAGGCGCGTCCGCCGTTCAAGGTCGTGTTCAAGGACGGATCAAGCGTGGTCATCCGTGTCGATAGGGATCATGCCAATGGCCGGTATGAGAGTGGCAGCGCCCGTACGGCGGCCGGTCAACTGATACCCGCTGACGTTCAACAGGCCGTGGGCGTGTGGACGGACTACGGTGGCGACGACCTGGATCGCATGGCTGCTCAGCTGCGTCGACTGGGAAAGGCCGTGAAGATGGCGGCTTCAGCGCACGGGGTCATCCGCATGATCAGCTGCACGTCGGATGGCTGTATTGCCAGCGACCGCAAATAAAAAGGCCGGGAGCCTTGTGTTGCAAGGTGGTCCCGGCCTTTCATGGTCCTTGCGGACCGTCTTATGGTGGAGGTGGGCTCTACTGGATGCCCCGAGACGACCCTTATGCAGCAAGGGGTAGCGGCGGGGACGCGCCCACGGTACCCCCAGCGATACCCCCGTTCCTGGCCTGCTGGTCACTGGCATCGACCTGCAACTGAATCCATTCCTCCACCTCCGATTCCAGCCATCGAACTGAGGCCCCGAGCGGGATCTGTCTCGGGAAGGTTCCGGCCGAAATGCGCGAATACAAGGCCGACTTCGGCAGGCCGGTCCGGTCTAGGACCTGCTTCAGGCGCAGGAGCCGGCGGGGTGCCGGGGTGATTCGGTGGTGCTGGTCATAGGATCTCCTTCGCCGCTTCACGCTGCTGATTGGGGTTCTGTTTTCGGGTGCGCGGGTAGCTGCCCCGGGCGGCTGCCATGACCTTCAACGCTTCATCCATGTCGCCGGCGGCGAGGTGATGGAGGGCTAGGCCCCGGGCCTGCCATAGCCGGACGGTGGCAGGCACTGCCTTGACCAGCTCTACGCCGGCCATGCTGGCCAGGTAGTGGGCGTACGCTCCACGGTGTCGGCGAAGCTGAGCTGCAGATGGTCAGCCGTGGGCTGCCCCCATGGCACAATGCCGCCGCACCCATATGGAGATGGTCAGATGATCGCGGCCGAAGTCATGATTCCTTGCGCGTCCCCGGTAGCCAGCTGCCGGCTCGACTGGGCGGCCATCGCTGCAATCGGCGGGTGGGTCGCTGCGATAGTGACGTTCTTGGCTGTGATTCTCCCGATGAAGAGGCGTAAGTCGGAGGACCGCGCGGTCGCCAAGGCGGCGATGGTGGATTTCGCCGAGGTTCTGATTGCCCTTCGTGACAGTATGGGAATTGCCGGTTTCTTGGTGAATTCTGTGAAGCCAGGCGGGGACGCCAGCAAGAAAAACTCGCTTGTGCGCGGATTGTCCAGGCAGGTGTCGGTACCCACCCTTGCGGCTACGCCTGAAATGCTCCCCCTTGTTCAGGCACTGAATCGCCTCAGACGCGCCGTAATTCGGTGGAATGAAACTGTTGCAACGTTCGACGTCAGCTACGATCCCGAACTCGGTGGCGCATTTGAGGACCACCTGATAGACGGGCTGAAGAGGGATCACGATAGGTTGATGGATGAGATTCGAGCTGTTGCAAGAATGATCAGACCCATGGTGAAGGGCTTCGAGCAGGACCTCGATTTGATCATCACGTCTGGCAATGGATTTCTCCCTATACCCCGCCCGCCTGACGAGCTGTAGGTGATTATTCACGGGCCACCTCCTGCGGCAGCAGCTTCTGCTGCTGGGCATACTCGATCACCGTCTGGCCGCTGGGCAGAAGGATGTGGGAAAGGAACGCTGCCTCGAAGGTCAGCATGCCGATCTCGATCGCGGTGACTTGGCCCTTCACCCAGTCACGCAGGATCGAGTAGACGGCCACGCCGCCAATTTTCAGTGCTTTGGCCTCATGGTCGGCGCGGGTAGCGCGGACGCGCGGGCCGTAGGGATGCTCCCGCAGCCAGGCGGCGGCGTAGCCACGTGCGCTGGCCTTGAGCTGGACCTGCCGGCCGCGGCGCTCGAACTGGATGAACAGCTCGCCGGTCTCGTAGTCCTCGCCCGTGGCGAAGCGCTGGCAGCCGAACGACCGCAGCATCTTCTGGATGTCGTTGATCGCGTTGTTGCCGCTGGTGGAGTTCTCGTAGGGCAGGCTCACGAGTGTTGCTCCGGATGTGCGCGGCGGTGGCCGTTGATCAGGTCCTGCACCTGAGCCTGCAGCCCGGCGGCCAGGTCGCGGAAGTTCAGGTACCACGGTGGTGGCCATGACGTGCAGCTGGTTGCGGATGTCCAGCAGGTCCACCACGGGGAATGGGGCTTGGCCGGCGCGGATGGCTTCCACCACCGCGACCTGCAGCTGCGCGCGACGCTGGGCGTCGTCGTCTTCGGTGAAGCGACGGGCTACGTCGAGGGCGATTTGTTCGATGTCAGACATTGCTACGCTCCGTGGCAGAATCCCAGTTCAGGGGAATGGGGAAACCAGGATGGCGATTCCAACAGGGGTGGTTGAGTGCGCGTTGAAGTCGGGAGTCGATAGCCCTAACTGGGATGCAATCAGTGCAGTCGGAACCGTCGCGGCCGTGATCGCGGCACTTTGGATCGCTGGCGCTGAAGGTCGGCGCGCAAGGCGGGATGGACGGGCAAGGGCGATTTGGGTCAAAGAGGAGTTCAGAAAGCCTATCGGCCAGTGGCTCACCAATGCCAAAGGCGCGCTCGGCCTTATCACTCTTAGCCAGGACCAAAATCTCTGGCGACTGCTTACCAAGCCGGGTGACCGTTGCTATCCATTTCGGATTCCATCTCAGGTATCTGATCTGCGGGGCTATCTTCAGGACTTGGGTGATGCCGGTCAGTTCGTGGCGACTGCGGTTGGTCTGGCGCGACGCCTCGAAAGCTGCGACATGGTGGCGGTCTTGAACAATCAGTACCGGGACCTGAATGAAGCGCTCGACATCCGAACAGAGTTCGAGCATGACCTCAAGCAGCTCATCAAGGCGTTGGAACTGGCGCAGAGACACCTGAAGATTGACGACTATGAAGGTCCTGAGAGACGGCATCCTCGCAGGCGGGTGAGAGAGGTCATTTAGCGTACGCAAGAGCGGCCGTTTCCAAACGGATTCGCACGCTTTGTCCATATCTGAGTAGCCGGTTCGCGGGATGGCAGGTTGGTTACCCGGGTCAGTTGATCGCATCACGCTGCCTCCTGCATCAGCGACTCGACCAGAGCTTTCGCGGTGCGGTTGGGGGCCGCGTTGCCGATCTGCTTCGTGATCTCGGTGGCGGTACCGGCGAAGTCGTAGATCTCTCCCTCGTCGTCGAAGGAGGTGGCGCGGGCCAGCTCGCGCCAGTGCAGCATCCGGTAGTTGATGTCGATCTCGATCTGGTCGGCCAGTTCCGCCCCTGGCTGCACCAGCTGCACGTGCCCGCTGGCGGTGCTGGTAGGCATCGGATCGTCGATGCAGTGCGTGCGCAGGGTCTGACCCGGGGACTCGCCGAAGTTCGGCACCAGGAACGGCTCGGCGAGAGCCAGCGTCTCGCTGCAGGCGACCGTCGGCATTGGCTCGCTGGCGGGGCGCATGTCGGAGGTGCGGCCGGTACCGACGTTCCCGCGCATGACGATGGGCTCGGCGAGCGCGACCTCATTGGACCCGGTCAGCGCCGGCATCGGCGTCCTGGTCCAGCACACGGCTGGCCGGGTCGCGCCCGTCGCTGTCGCCGCGCCCGGCGCGCATCAGCACCGGTTCGGCCATGCCAAAGCGGGCCATGGTGGTGACCGACGGTATTGGCTCCGACACGGATGCGGCGGTGAGGCCCGAGCCGCCGCCGTAGTAGGGGGCCACCAGACGCACAGCCATGGCCTGATCGCCGCCACGCGCGGTGGTGACGGTCCGGATCGGGTCGGCCACCGAGCGCGGCACGCCGGCGCTGCTGCTGTTCGACGTCGGGACGATGATCGGCTCGACGAGCTGCGGCCGCGCATTGCCGGGGCGCTAGCTACCGGCACCGCCGGTTGTGATCGTGGGCAAGGGCTGCTCGAGGTCGCGCGCTGCGCCGCCGCTGCCCGTGGTCAGCACCAGTCCCACATGGCCGCCGCCGGCGGTCAGGGCGGGCAGGAGAACGTCCACCGACTTTGCAGTCGCCTGCAGGTGCTGCTCGCTGGTGCCGCGCAGGTGGACCAGCATCGGGTCTACTTCGATCAGTCCCTGGGCCACAGCCTCCGGGCGGTCGAACACCAAGCGCGGCGTGGTGCCTTCCAGCAGCGCCTGCACAGCATCGACGTAGGGCTGCGGCCAGCGGTACTTCTGCGCACCGGCGAGGATGCGCCGCAGTGTGTTCGGCTTCAGGGGCTTCTTCCGGCGGAAGATGCTGTTGCCGGTCATCGACCAGTCGATCACCTCGCGCGCGCCGCGCCAACGCTGCCGGCTGCCCAGCAGGTCGGTACCGCCGACGCGGTCATGGCTCGGTTCTGGCCAGCGCAGGCGCTTGCCGTCGCTGCGGCCGATCAGGAAGAAGCGGCGCCGGGTGGTCGGATCGCCGTAGTCGGCGCAGGTCAGCACCTTCCAGTCGACCTTGAACCCCACGGCCTCCAGCGCCGCTACCCAGGCGCGGAAGTACCTGCCCCGGCGGGGCTTGATCGGGCGGCCGGTGACCAGGCTGCACGGGCCCCAGTCCATGAACTCCGGCACGTTCTCCACGAGGATCCGGGTGACGCCCAGTTCGGTGCACCAGCGCACAACGTGCCAAGGGTCCATCCGCTGCTGGTCGTGCACCGGCCGGCCGCATCGGGCGCGGCTGTGGAAGACGCACGACGGCGCGGCAATCAGCAGGTCCAGCCGGTCCTCGGGCACCAGTGTTAGCGGCCGGGCGGATTCCAGGTCGGCGCAGTGGATGCGGTCGGCGTGGTCGACGTGGTTGCGGCGGTTCGTCTCAATGGCGACCGGCCAGTGGTTCACAGCGATCAGCCGCACCGGCCGGCCCAGCTCCCGCATGGCGCGCGCCGCGCCGTCGGATAGCCCGCCGGCACCGCAAAACAGATCTCCTACCAGCGCGGTCCGGGTGCGGGACTTCGCTGTGATGCGGATGTCTGGCGAGCGAGAGCCGTCAGCCATGGTGTTCTTCGTTGAGGGCTGCGCGGAGGCGTTGGACTTCGGCGCGCCAAACTTCGATGGTGTCTTAGGGGCTGCTGCGAAGCGTTTCGTGGTGCCCGTGGCTGGCTGCCGCTTCGATCAACTCGGCCAGCAGTCGCTCGCGCTCGGTGCTGGTGGTGGCGCCGTCGGCGCGCAGCTCGGCGACCTCCTCCTTCAGCTGCTCGTTCGGCTCGGCGGTCAGCACCAGCCAGTGGCGCAGCGCGGCCTTGGTCGGCTGCTTCATCCGACCCGGGGTGGGGCCGGTGGCCGGCGCCAGCACCAGTCCGCTCATCAGCGGGCATCCCGCCGGGCTTCCGCGCGGACCTCGCGCAGGTCTTCCAGCACCTTGCGGTCCTCTCCCTGGGCGGTGGCTGCGGCCAGAGCACGCTAGGGCGTACGCGCGGTCGTTGGGGTGGATACAGTTCATGGCAGAATCGGCTCCAACAGGGAGGGGTTATGGCAATCGAGTTCTGTCCGCTCGCGGACGATATTGGGAACCTGGCTGACTGGTCGGCTGTCGTTGTGGGCTCACTCGCGGCAATCGCTACTACCTTCGTGGCGGTGCTCGCCTACAAGACGTCCAGCCGCGCAACAGCTATCGCTGGCGAAGCAAAGACGATTGCTGAGCAGCAACGCGGCGATCTTTTGGCTCAGAAGGACGGAACTGCTCGAATTTTGGGAAGCCTGCTGCAGATGGAAGTCGGTCTGTTGCCAGCAAAGCTTGCGCAGTTGTTCAGCGACTACGACGGCGCGCTGGCCGTCTTTCTGTCCGAGACGCCCGGCAGTGGAGACACCCTTGAAACAGTCATCCGCGATCTCCATGGCGATTACCTGCCCGCCGCCGAAGGGGTCCTTGATCAGCTCCACACGCTGCCGGATCAGCTGGGAGCTCTTGTCGCAACCGTGATCGGGATGTCTCGAGATATTGCCGATACCGGAAAGCGGGTGAATGACCGTTTCAAACGTATTGGGGATTGGGACGGCGGCATCGTAACGGGATACCGAGGCGACAAAGAGGACCTCAGGAACCTTCGAGAGCAGCTCCGCTCCATGCTGGTGATATCGATCAAACTGGCAGAGGCTTTCAATCAATTCACCAAGACCGATAGCCTTTCCTATGAGAATGAGCGAGCTGTCGCTGGCCTGAGCTAGTAGAACCGTCACGCCGCCGCCTCCAGCGAAGCGAGGTCAAGGTCATCCACCCGGCCGCGCAGGCGGTGACATGCGGCGCGCAGTGCGAGCGCGACATCGCGGCGGTTGTCCTGCGGGTAGAAGTGCAGCCCTTCGAAGTGAACCGCGCCGCTCAGGTCGCGGAGGAACAGCCGGTAGGCAATCACGCCGGTGTCGCCCATCGGTACCGGCCCCAGGAGAAGCCGCCATTGCGCTTCGGCGCGCGGCGGGGCATAGACCGGGTCATGCCGCCTGCTCCTTCCCGGCCGAAGCGGGCAGTCGTCCCTCGATAACCTGGCGCCGGGTTTTCGCCTTCTTCAGCGGCGTGTCTCCCAGTACCTGGACCTTGCCGCCAGCCTTCCGGAACTTGGCAAGGTCGGCCTCCAGCTGCCGCTGATCCAATTCCTTCTGGCGGCGGCTGGGCGCATCGAACAGCGGCCGTGCGTGGATGTCAGTCACGCTGCGATCCTCAGCGGCGCGCGGCTCACCGGCCCGTGCCACAGGTTGAAGGTGTTGTTGATACGGACCTGCACCGGATCGATCCGTGTCGGGGCCAGCGGGTTGCGCAGGCGGTGCTCGTCGGTGGCGCAAGGGACGCAGATGGATTTCGGCCCGCGCTTGCCATCGCTGGCCATCTGGCACAGCGGCAGGCGGCGCTGTCATCCGGTGCAGGTCCGGTGCTCCATCAGGCAGCCCTCTGGCCCCATGCGTTGCCGGCTCGCAGCGCGGCAGCCGACAGGGCATTGCAGATTTCGACGCACTGCGTCTGGTCGCAGGGCCGACGCTTCAACCGTAGGCCGACATCTGGCATCGCGCCCACGAGCGCACGATGCTGCTTCTACCGCTCCACCCCGGGGAACACCCGCTGCCCAAGGGTTTGGACGCGGCAGTTACAGTGATACGCAACGTGCGAAGAAGCAGGACGCATGAACCGCACCGCCGTTTCCGTCGTTGCTGGGGTGCTCGCCTTCATTGCCTGGTCGGCTCTCATGGGCTTTGCAGGGTGGAGCTGGCTAGGCTACCGCGCCGAGTTGCCGGATGCCAACAGCTAGGTTGCCGTCGCAAAGGTCCAAGCCGCCCAAGCCCATGAGCTGCGGCAGGTTGACCGCCAGCAGATCGTGGCAGCACAGGGTGCCGGTGACACCGCCGACGCTAGAGAGGAACAGATCAATGCAGATTGCGAAAAGCGCCTGTCGGCTGCTGTTGCTGGCCGAGATTCTGACCTTGGCGGGCTGCGCCACCTCTGGGCACGCAGCGACTGGCCGACGGTGCCGCCTCTTCCGCAGAAGCTGCGGAACAAGACCGACTACGCCGGGCAAGTGCGGCAAGAGTTCTAGGAGCCGTCGAGCTCGCTCAGTCGAAGCGAGACGAAGCCGTAGACCGCTACCGGGTGGTATAGGAAGCGATCAATCATGGCTCGGCCAAGTAGGGACGCACCGCCCGCGCCTAATCTAGGCCAGCTAGGGATATTCCTACTTCCAGAGCAGCAGCCTTCGCTTACGCTGGGCTACCAATGCCCCGAGGTAGTCGGCCCACGCCGGCCTGAGCGAAATCATGAGAAAACTCTGCGTCGCGGTCTATGTGCTGCTGGGTGCCGTTATTGGGCTATGGCTCACCTTCGCATTCGGCGGCTACGTTATCTACATGTTGGTGGGCCACGGATTCTTCTGGTGGACCGGGGGCGCCTTGAGCCTTCTGCCAGCCTGCATCGCGGGATACTTGGCAAATCTCCTTTGGGGGCGCGCATCTCACCGGCAGCGGTCATGGATGTTGTGGCTCGGAGCAGTCGCCCTGGCCGCACTTGGGCTGGGTCTCCCCGCGTGGGTCTATGCCGTGGCCTGACTTGGATTAGGCATCGGGCCAGATACAGGAACCAAGAAGTGGAACAGCCGACCGACAACAAGAACGGTCGGCCCGATATCGACTGGGAGCGCATCGAGCCCAGCTATCGCGCTGGGCTCCTGTCAGTCCGCGAAATTGCCGCACAGCATGGCATCACCCATGGGGCGATCAACAAGCGCGCCAAGCGTGATGGGTGGACTCGAGACCCTCAGGCCAAGATCGAGGCCAAGGCCGATGCGCTGGTATCCAAGCAGCAGGTATCCAGAGAAGTATCCAACGAGGCCAAGGTATCCGAGCGGGTACTGGTGGAGGCCTCGGCCCAGGTCATTGCCGATATCCGGTTGAACCACCGCAAGGACATTGCCCGGGCCCGCGCCATGACGATGTCGCTGCTGGAAGAGCTAGAGTCGCAGATCGGGAACATCGACCTGGTGGAGCATAGACTAGGGAGCTGCTGATGGCTTGCCTGGAGCCGCACTCCAAGCAAGTGATTACGAAGCCGCCCGGCAAGGTTTCCAAGCCTTTACCCGCCTCAACTGAAATGGTGCTCTTGCAGCTTAGGCATTCTGCTTTAACCGATGATACGCAGAACTCGTTTTCGACGTCCTTTGCCGTCACTTCTGCGCACTCGATGTCGAAGAGACCGGTACTGGGCATAAGTATGGGTTGTGGCTACGAAGTGCGTGCATTTAAGCGAGTCATACGCTCACGCCCGGTCGAATCCATGTGACGGGAGTGTGCCCGACCCTTCCTACGAGCTGCCCTTAGCAGAGAAGAGTGCCCTACGAACACTCGTAGGTCTTCGCTTCGGCTTCACCGTGGGGAGCTTACGTTCGAGCCCAACAACAGGGGAGAAACCACCTACGGGTGGACTCCAGCTGGACGCGGCGCGGATCCGCAGGGCAGGGCGACACCGCACTCACCCGATCACCCTGCGGATCAGCGAGGCGGACGTTCCCTGACCACTGTCGCAGGATTTGAGAGCCGGACCCGTAGGATTCCGCGCCATGCTTCCGCCCGACTTCCGCTGGCATTCCGTTGGCGCCGCGCCCTGCGATCAGCCCAACTCGCTGCTGCGGGACAGTACCGAGGTCCTGCGCCTGCACCGGCGCGTGGACGATGGCACCTGGTGGGTGAGCTTGAACAACCAGCGCGACGACTGGAACCTCCGGAAGCACGGCGAGTGCAGCAGCTACGAGCAGGGGAAGCTCGGGGCGGAGCTCTGGGCCGAGCGCCATCAATTGCGGCTACGCGCGGAGGTGGACCGGCGCATGAAGCAGCTGCGTAACGGAAAGCCCTTCCTGATGCGGTGACCCGGCGGCAGTCAGCCGCCGTTGCCTACGTATCGCCCCATGCGACGTCCCGCATTCACGATGGGCGAATGACGAAAGCAAACATCGGCAAGGCGCGCTGGGCGCGCGCACGGGCAGCTTCGCTATGGCAGCAGGCCGACAGCTTGGACATGGCTCGCAGCGGCGACTGGAGGGCGAGGGCGCAGCGGAGCAGAGGCGCCGCACGCCTTCGGGCGGACGCCGCTCGTTTCGACAGGATGGCAAGTCGGTTGGAGGCGTCCTTGGAGGACCAATCCGCCTGAAGTGACCCCATGAGCTGCAGGACGAGCGGGCTAGCTGAGGAAATCACTGCACTCTTTCCGAATTACAGCAGCACACAGCTCTTGCATGTAATAGAAGTGCCCCAAATCCGCGGACGAAAGCCTCGTCTTCCCAGTATGGACGATCGTAGAACGGATTCCATATCCAGCTTTGAACGCGTCGCATATCTTTTGGCGGGACGAATCATTCTTTCCGAGCATGTATGCGCATCGGTTTGCCATCAAGGTGCCAAGGCCGGTTTCTCGGCTTTGCTCCCGATCTCCTAAAAGTATTTCGAATGCGGTCGCAATTTGCACAAAACGCACCTGAAGATTGGAGCCGGAATGGCTGTCAAAGAACCACCTCGCTGCGTTAAGGACTCGCTGATTAGCGTTTAACAAGGCGCGTGAGACACCTGCCGCCGCGGCGCAAAACTCATCCGGCTTGTTTGATCCCCGCCACAAACGCGGTACTCCAAGATCGTGCATCACCTTGGCGTGAGAAGGATCAAAGTCGAGCTGGGCAACCTGCGATACTGAATCATCTAGGTCTCGGAATATCTTCAGCTTGTAAACTGCAGGTGGTCGAATATTGCACCATGCATTTCCAAATTCCATCAGCTTTAAAGCGATAGCCAGCCCATAAAAGGAGAAGAGATAGTCGTTAGCGTCTTGTATGGTTTCCGACTCAAGATCCTTGGCGACGAACCCGTTTAGCAGAAGCTCGACGTAAATCGAGTCCGATGTCCAGCCCGCATGGTTATTCGTACCTGGCGCGGCGCTCAGTTGGGTAAAAGCTCCCACGCCAGGGAGATCCTCGTTAAGTTTGGCGCCGGATACTAGTCGTAACTTAGGCGTGAGGCTTAGCTCCCCACCGGCGCCCAAATTGGCAACAAGAAATTCCCCGGCCATTTCAGAGTAGAACTTATAGCTCCACGGCAGTGACTCAAGTCCGGCTATCAATCGTTCTGATAGCGACTTGCAACCATCTTCTCCCAGAAGAAGCCCGAGCGTAGTGGTTTTAACTTTCATGTCCCACTTGCCGGGAGGGTTGCGTGAAATCTCGCTTCTTACAAAGTCTGCTATATGGCGATCACCGGCGATCAAACGCAGCGCCTGCTCAGGCCTGCATCCAAGCGGAATTGCCTCATGGAGAGTCCAGCACTTGGCATTAAGTGACACAAAAGAGCCTGAAAAAACCTCGCAATCCCGTAGAGCCTCCAGGAGCGCCTGGCCCAACTTGTCGCGAGTTTTGTGAGGAAATGAGATGGACACTTTGCTCCTCGTCCTTAGTCAGCCATCGGTGCGATACGAAGCTTATCTAAGTAATTGGCCCACTGCTGCATCATTTTTGTGCGCTCCGCGATGTGCGTGGTGCGGTTGTAGGCCCGGCCGTTAGGATCCCTGACGGCATGGCCGAGCTGGTGTTCAATGATATCGGGGCGGAAGTTCAAGGCCTCATCCAGCAGATTTCGAGCAGTAGCTCGGAAGCCATGTCCTGTGGCAGTGCTCTTGTCGAACCCCATCGACCGCAGCGCCGCCAGGACGGCTGCCTCGGACATGGGCCGTTTTACGCTTCGGCCCCCGGGGAACACGCACCTGCCGCGTCCAGTGAGCGGCTGCAGCTCGCGAAGCAAGTCGACGGCCTGGCGGGCTAGCGGCACCAAGTGAGCCTGCTTCATCTTCATTCTGCTTGCGGGAATGCTCCAGAGCGCCGCGTCGAGGTCAATCTCCTCCGACTCGGCCTGCCGGAGCTCGCCGGGCCTCACAAAAACCAGTGGTGCAAGCTTGAGTGCGGTCTGAACCACGATCGTGCCCCGGTAGGAGTGGATTGCGCGCAGCAGGCCACCCAGTTCAACCGGATCGACGATGGCCGCATGGTTTCGTTTCTGTGTCGGCGGCAGTGCCTCGCGCAGGTCGGCGACGGGGTTGCGTTCCGCGCGACCGGTCGCGATCGCGTATCGCATGATCTGGCCGCAGTTCTGCATGATCCGGTGCGCCGACTCAATGGCGCCCCTCTCCTCGATGCGCCTGGCCACACGGAGGAAGTCTGGCGCGGTGAGCTCCCCCACCAGCCGGGACCCGATCCTAGGGAATACGTCGTTCTCCATCTAGGCAACGACCTTCACCGCATATCTGGGAACCCAATCCCGCTTAGCCAGCCACTCGCGCGCTGTGACTTCGAACGTATTGGACCCCAGATCGGCTTTTGCTTAGGCGGCAGCCTTGCGATGCACTCCAAGGTCAATACCCCGGGCGAGCAACTGGCGGCTGTCCTCACGCTGCTGCCGGGCGAGGGCCAACGGAACGTCCGGATAGACGCCGAGCGCCAGTCGTTTCTCCTTCCCGTCGAATCGATATTTCAGCCGTCACCAGCGGCCGTCCTTGGGGGACATTTCCAAGTGGAGGCCGCCGCCGTCGAAGAGCTTTTGGGTCTTCACTATCGGCTTGGCGCGGCGCAGAGCGAGGTGAGCGGGGGCATCTGATCGGGGTAGGGGGCAGATGCCCCCAGAATATGCCCCCACGGTCTCATGGCCTGCAACGCACGGCGACAAAACTCGCCGGAAATAAAAAAGCCCGGGAACCCTTGTTGTATAAGGATTCCCGGGCTTCTTAGGATTCTTTCGAACCCTTCGTTGGTGGAGGTGGGCGGAATTGAACCGCCGTCCGAAGGCACTCCATCCCCAGTTCTACATGCTTAGCTCACCGTTTGTTGTCGTCCTGTGGCAGTACGGTGTGCGAAACGCACCCCAGGATCAGCCTGCTTTAGGTTAGGTCGCGACTGACAGGCAGCCATCACGACCGATTCCATGATAATGACCCTACACCGACGAGCATGGACACAAGTGGGTTCGGGGCTCCGCCTAAGTCGGCAGAAGGTAACTCAAACAGCTTTTAGGCTGCGAGAGCGACCGGAGCGTAGTTGTCGTCGTTGGCAACTAGAGTTTTGCGGCTGGATTTACGAGGAAAGCTGCCCCCTCGGCATGCACCAAGTGACTTCACAACCCCCGTCGAAACCAATGCACCCCCGGTTTCTTCAAGAACTGCAAGGCGTCTGGCGACCCAGACGTTACTTGATAGGGCCGATCCTACTCCGATTCAGCTGAACAGTCACCTGAAAACGTCACGGCCCTGTCGGTCTTACCTTCCTTCACGCTGGCGCTTGCTGTCGGCCTGGTGCTTGGCCCGCACCTTGCGCTCGTGGTTCTGCGCGTTGCGCTGGGTCATGGCCTGCTTGCGGGCTTCGGGTTCGGCGCGGGCCATCAGGGCTTCGATCCGTGCCACCAGGCGGCGGTGCTCCAGGGAATCGTAGGTCTGGGTCTCGGAGGCGTCGCGCTTGGCGTTGCGCTGCAGGTAGGTCAGCACCTTGAGCAGGGCGGCCGGGTCCATGGCCCGGGTGAGCTCGGCGAAGATGGTTTCGTAGGCGGCGATGTCCGCCTGGAGCAGGGCAGCAGGATCCGCGCTGGGGGCGGTGTCCTGGGATTCTTCTTCGGTCACGGAGGGCTCCGGGGGTGTGGGGTGAAACGCGGCCGGGCAGGGCCCGGCGCTGCGTGAATACAGGGCGGTCAGGCGTCGCGGTTGTGGCGGCGCATGGTGCGCTGCTTTTCGCGGGCCCAGTCCCGGTCCTTTTCGGCGTCGCGCTTGTCGTGGGTCTGCTTGCCCTTGGCCAGCGCCACTTCCAGCTTGATCTTGTTCTTGCTCCAGTACATCGCGGTGGGCACGATGGTGTAGCCGTCGCGTTCGACCTTGCCGACCAGCTTGTCGATCTCGCTGCGGTGGAGCAGCAGCTTGCGCTCGCGGCGGTCGTTGGCGACCACGTGGGTGGAGGCCTGGATCAGGGGGGTGATCTGGGCCCCGATCAGGAAGATCTCGCCGTCCTTGATGTAGGCGTAGGCGTCGACGATGTTGCCGCGGCCGGCACGGATCGACTTCACCTCCCAGCCCTGCAGGGCCAGGCCGGCCTCGAAGCGGTCTTCCAGGCTGTACTCGTGGCGGGCACGCTTGTTGAGCGCGATGGTTTTGTTGGCCGTCGCGTTCTTTGCTTTATCCTTGGCGCTGTTCTTGCTCATTCACCTATTGTCTCCGATTCGGGCCCCCCGTGGTCGATTCGCCAGCCAAGCCTTCGCATGCCAACTATTCGACGTAGTGCCCTGGTGGAACATTCGGCAGCCCGCATGTTCGACCTGGTCAATGATATTGATGCCTACCCGCACCGCTTCCGCTGGTGCTCGGCTGCGCAGATCCTGGAAACCGGCCCCGACCGGGTGGTGGCGCGGCTGGACCTGGGCCTGGGGTCGTTTTCGACCTGGTTCATGACCGAAAACACCCTGCAGCGCCCCCATCACATCGATATGCAGCTGCGCGATGGTCCGTTCAAGCGCCTGCACGGCCGCTGGGAATTCCATGCGCTGGCCGAAGACGCCTGCAAGGTGACCCTGACCCTGGAGTTCGAGCCCAACTCGCGCCTGCTCGGGCCGGCACTGGCGCTGGGCTTCCAGGGGCTCGCCGACCGCATGGTCAACGATTTCGTCCGCGTCGCCGACGAGCAGGACTGAGCCATGATCCGGGTCGAAGTGGTGCTGGCCTGGCCGGAGCGGGTGGCGTCACGCCTGCTGGAGCTGGCCGAGGGCGCCACGGTGGCCGATGCGATCGCGGCGGCGGCGATCGAGGGCAGTGACGCCTGTCCGGCGGTGGCCGTGCATGGAGTGGTCGCCAGGGGCGACCAGCCGCTGCACGACGGGGACCGGGTGGAGCTGCTGCGCCCGCTGCTGGCCGACCCGAAGGACAACCGGCGGCGGCGCGCAAAGGCGAGGTAGCGCCGCTGCACAGCGCACGGCGCTGCCCGGCGGCCACCCGCGCGCGGGATCAGCGGCCGCGCTTCTTCTTGTCCTTGGCCAGGTTGCGGCCGAACTGGCGCACCTGGTCCCGGGCCAGCTGGGCGTCATCGTTCGGGAAGAAATCGCCTTCCCAGCGGGTGACCTGGTCGTTCTCGAAGAACACGGTGAAGTTCTTCACTTCGGTACGGCCCAGGCGATCTACCCGCTGGCTGGCGGTGTAGTCCCAGCGCTGCGCATGGAACGGGTCGTCGATCGACGGGGTGCCCAGCAGGGCGTTGACCTGCTGCTTGCTCTGACCGACCTGCAGCTGACCGACGGACTGCTCCCGGATCAGGTTGCCCTGGTAGATGGGTTGCTTGTAGATGATGCCGCAGCCCGTGGTGGACAGGGCAACGGCGGCGACCAGCAGGAGATTGCGCATCGGGAATGGCGGTTGGGGAAATCGAGTCGATGATACACTCCGAACGTGTCGCCGCGACCCGATCCGAGGCAGCTGGCGCTAAATCGCCAATGAACGGAGACCTATGGAAACCCACGACCTGCGCAAAGTTGGCCTGAAGGTGACCCATCCGCGTATGCGGATCCTTGCCCTGCTCGAGCAGCGCGACGCCCAGAAGCACCAGCACCACATGACCGCCGAAGACATCTACCGCCAGCTCCTGGAGCACGGCGACGAGATCGGCCTGGCCACGGTGTACCGGGTGCTGACCCAGTTCGAGGCCGCTGGCCTGGTACTGAAGCACAACTTCGAGGGCGGCCAGGCCGTTTACGAGCTGGACCGCGGTGGCCACCACGACCATATGGTCGATGTCGACTCGGGCAAGATCATCGAATTCGAAAGCCACGAGATCGAGGAACTCCAGCGCAAGATCGCCGCCGACCACGGCTACGAGCTGGAAGAGCACTCGCTGGTGCTCTACGTCCGTAAAAAGCGCCGGTAACCGAAGGTTACCCGCCCGGTAGCTACCGACCGTTGGCCGGTAGACCTTTTATAGACCCCGGGTCACCCCCGGGGTTTTTCATTTCACCGAACCGCATCCGCCTGCACCGGCGGCAGCAGGGCCGCAAGGTCCACCGCCTCGGCCATGGCGCGGTTGCCGGCATCGCCGGGGTGCAGGTGGTCGCCGGAGTCGTAAGCAGCGGCCAGCCGTGAAGGGTCGGCCGGATCGCGCAGCGCTGCGTCCAGGTCGATCACTTGGTCGAACGGGCTGGCATCGCTGCGCAGCCAGGCGTTGAGCTGGGCGCGCAGCGCGTCCTTGGGCGGCTGGTAATAGTCGTCCAGCGGGGTGCCGGGCAGGGCGCCGGCAAACGGCGTCAGGGTCGCTCCCAGCACCCGTAGTCCCCGTGCATGCGCGCGCTGCGCCAGGCGGCGGTAGCCCTCCTGCAGCTCGGCCAGGGTCGGCGGCGGCTGGTCGCGGGCAAACGCGGTGCCCGGCCAGCTGATGTCGTTGATGCCGATCAGCACGATCACGCTGGCCACCCCCGCTTGGTCGAACACGTCGCGCTGCAGGCGCGCCAGCGCCGATTGGCCCATGCCGTCGCGCAGCAGCCGGCCGCCGGAAATGCCCGCATTCACTACCGCCACGCGCTGCACTACCAGCCGCATGGCGAGGTGATCGGTCCAGCGCTGGTCGCGGTCCAGGCTGGCGCTGGCGCCGTCGGTGATCGAGTCGCCGATCACCACCACGCTCCGCGCCGGCGTCGGCGTGTCCACCTCGATGCCGGTCAGGAACAGGCGTGCGGTGGTGCTGCTGCCATCGTGGAGGGTGGCGCGGGCAGTCTGGTTGCCGGGCGCCAGCGTGCTGGTCTGGCGCCCGTCCCAATGAAAGGTCTGCAGGGGCGTAGGCCCGGGTACGTAGACACTTACCTGGACCGATTGCCCGTCAGTGGTGGGCACGGCGAGCGGATCGCTCATGACGTCCTGCCCGGGTGCGATCTCGGTGCCGGCCTGCCCGGCGAAGGACAGTGCGACCGGCGTGGCACCGGGAACCGTGCCGACGCTCACGGCGCCGATCCTCAGCGGGGTGCTGCCGTAGGCGTTGCTGAGCCGCACCCGCAGGCGCGCGCCGCCCAGACTGATCCGCGCGGTCTGCCGGAACGTCTGCTGGTCCAGTGCGGTGGGGATGCCGGTCGGAAACAGGAAGGCAGCGTCCCATACCGGTTGCGGGCTCGCCTGCCAGCTGGCGACCCATTGCGTGGGTGCGGAAGGCGGCGGCGGGGCGGTTCCAGCTGTGGCGGAGGTGGCACCCAGTGCAAGCAGGGCGCCGGTGGCGAAGCGGGTCAGGGGGTTCATCGCAGCGCATCCAGGGAAGGTGTGGCCATGGTGCGCGGGCGTCCATCTGTGAAATAGACTGCCGCTGGAAAATCATCTGTGAATTGGATTCACCCTATGGCCGCGCCCGACATCAATCGATCAGGACAGCTGGAAATCTTCGTGCGGGTGATCGAGGCCGGCAGTTTCTCGGCCGCCGCCCGCGCGCTCGACATGAGCCCCTCGGCCGTCAGCAAGCTGGTCGCGCGGCTCGAACAGCGGCTGGGCACGCGCCTGCTGCAGCGTTCGACCCGGCAACTGCAGCTGACCCCGGAAGGGTGTGCGTTCTACGAGCGCGGCCTGCGGGTGCTGGCCGACCTGGATGAAGCCGAACGCTGTGCCAGCGCCCATGCCGAGCCGCGCGGGCGGCTGCGGGTGAATGCGAATGTGCCGTTCGGGCACCACTTCCTGCTGCCGCTGCTGCCCGCCTTCCTGGCCCGGCACCCGCAGGTGGCGGTGGACCTGGTGTTGACCGACGAAGTGATCGACCTGCTGGAGCAGCGCACCGACGTAGCGGTGCGCGCCGGGCCGTTGAAAAGCTCCAGCCTGGTGGCGCGGCGCCTGGGCGCGACGCGGATGATGATCGTGGCCGCGCCGGCCTATGCGGCACGCCACGGCCTGCCGGACGACGCCACGGCGCTGCTGGGGCACAACCGGCTGGATATCGGGCACGCCCGTGCGCAGTCGGGCTGGCCGGTGCTGCAGCAGGGGCAGGTCGAGGTGGTGCCGCCGGGTGGCAATGCGCGCGCCAGCGATGGCGAAGCGGTGCGGCGCCTGGCGGTGGCCGGGTTGGGGCTGGCCCGGTTGGCCCCGTTCCAGGTGCAGGCCGACCTCGCCGCCGGGCGGCTGCTGCCAGTCCTGGAGCATGCCAACCCCGGCGACCTGGAGGACGTGCATGCGGTGTTCGTGGGGCAGGGCGGTTACCTGCCGCTGCGGGTGCGGGCGTTGCTGGATTTCCTGGTGGAAAACGTGGACCTGGGCAGGCCGGTGGCCTGACCGGTACATGTCA
Source organism: uncultured Stenotrophomonas sp. (assembly GCF_963519925.1). Classification (NCBI taxonomy): domain Bacteria; kingdom Pseudomonadati; phylum Pseudomonadota; class Gammaproteobacteria; order Lysobacterales; family Lysobacteraceae; genus Stenotrophomonas; species uncultured Stenotrophomonas sp. The sequence goes on from NZ_CAUQPH010000015.1 coordinate 40,912, forward strand.
TCGGCAGGTGCCTGCGCCCCCAGCCACGCAGGGCGTGGCTCTACGTTTCCTGCAGCAGTTTGCGTGCGGCTGCGCGGGCTTCCTTGCTGACCTCCACGCCGCCGAGCATACGCGCCAGTTCTTCCTCGCGGGCACGCGTGTCCAGCTTTTCCACCGCGCTCTGGGTCATGCCGTCCACCGGTGCCTTGCTGACCCGGTAATGCGCGTGGCCCTTGGAGGCGACCTGCGGCAGGTGGGTGACACACAGCACCTGGCGCTTTTCGCCAAGCGCACGCAGCTTCTGGCCGACGATGTCGGCCACCGCGCCGCCGATGCCGGAGTCGACTTCGTCGAACACCATGGTCGGTACCGCATCCAGGCCCAGCGCCGCGACTTCGATGGCCAGCGAAATGCGCGACAGCTCGCCGCCGGAGGCGACCTTGCGCAGGGCGCGCGGCGGTTGCCCGGCATTGGCGGCGACCAGGAATTCGACCCGCTCGGCGCCGTTCGGGTCCGGCCGGCCGGCCGCGTGCGGTTCCAGTTCGATCAGGAACTGGCCGCCACCCATGCCCAGCTCGCCGATCAGCGTCGTCGTGGTGTCGGACAGGGCCTTGGCCGCCTGGGTACGGCTGGCGCTCAACGTTGCCGCCACCGCCTGCCACTGGGCGGCGGCGCGGTCGATCTCGCCGGCCAGCGCCTGCAGGCGCACGTCGGCGCCCCGCAGCTGCTCCACTTCGGCTTCCATCGCGTCGCGCTGCTCGGCCAGCGCTTCCATCGGCACCCGATGCTTGCGCGCCAGGTCATGCAGGCGGCCCAGCCGGCGTTCGATGTCCTCGAACTGCTCCGGGTCGGCGTCCAGGTCGTCGTGCACGCGGTCCAGCAGGGCCAGGGCCTCGTGCAGCTGGATGACCGCGCTGTCCAGCAGCGCGTCCACCTCGCCGAGGCGGGCGTCGTGTTCGGCCACGCGCGACAGGTCGTGGCGGGTCTGCTGCAGCAGCTGCAGCACCGACACCTCGTCGTCGCCATTGAGCCGGGCGGCGGCCACGTCGCAGGCGCTGACCAGCGCCCCGGCGTGGGCCTGGCGGCGGTGGCTGCTGCCCAGTGCGACGATCGAGGCCGGCTCGAGGTCTTCGCGCTGCAGCTCGCCCAGCTGGTGTTCCAGGAAGCCGATGCGGTCGCTGACATCGCCCTGGCGCGACAGCGCCTCGGCTTCGTCCACCAGCGCCTGCCAGCGCGTGGCGGCCTGGCGCACCTGGGCGCGCTCGGCGTCGTTGCGCGCAAAGGCGTCCAGCAGGGCCAGCTGCGACGGCCGCGCCAGCAGCGCCTGCTGCTCGTGCTGGCCGTGGATTTCGACCAGCATGCCGGCCAGTTCGGTCAGCTGCGAGAGGGTGACCGGGCGCCCGTTGATCCAGGCCCGCGAACCGCCGTCGGCACGGATGATCCGGCGCAGCTGGCACTGTTCGTCATCGTCCAGTTCGTTCTCGCGCAGCCAGCGCCGCGCCGGGGCATCGTCGGCGGGCGCGAACTCGGCCGACAGTTCGGCGCGTGCCGCACCGTGGCGGACCACGCCGCTGTCGGCGCGCAGCCCGGACAGGAAGCCCAGCGCGTCGACCATCAGCGACTTGCCTGCGCCGGTCTCGCCGGAAACCACGGTCATGCCCGCGCCGAACTCCAGTTCGGTGGCGCGGACCACGGCAAAATCCTTGATCGATAGATGTCTGAGCATGGTGTTGGGTTCTCGAGCCGCGCAACGCTAGCATGGGCGGGGGGCAGCTCCAATCGGCAATTCCCGATCCCTTGCCGGGCGGTGGCCTGCCATTATCCAATGTCGCGTCTCACAGGTTGATTCCATGCACCCCTCCGCGCCCCATCTCGCCCCGCGCGCCCGCCACCTGCTGCGGACGCTGATCGCGCGCCATATCCAGGACGGCGAACCGGTCGGGTCGCAGACCCTGGCCCGGCTGGCCGGGCTGGACGTGAGCCCGGCCACCATCCGCAACATCCTCGGCGACCTGGAGGATCTGGGCCTGCTCAGCTCGGCGCACGTCTCGGCCGGGCGCGTGCCCACCGCGCACGGCTACCGGGTGTTCGTGGACAGCCTGGTCAAGATGCAGCCCCCGGGCGAGGGCGAGCTGACCCGCCTGCGCAGCGAGCTGTCCACCGGGGCGGGCACCCAGGCCCTGCTCGGCAGCGCGTCGGAACTGCTGTCGGCGATGAGTCATTTCGTCGGCGTGGTCGGCGCGCCGCGGCGTGAACAGTTCGCCTTCCGGCACATCGATTTCGTGGCGCTGGATGCGCGCCGGGTATTGGCCATCCTGGTGTTCGCCGACAACGAGGTGCAGAACCGGGTGATCGAACCGCGGCGCAGCTGGGAGCCGGCCGAGCTGGAGCAGGTCGCCAACTATCTCAACGCGCACTGTGCCGGCCGCCCGCTGGCCGAGATCCGCTCGCGGCTGCTGGTGGAGCTGCGCGAGGCGCGTTCGGAAATGGAACAGCTGCTGGCGCACAGCGTGGAACTGGCCGAGCAGGCCATGGCGCCGCCGGCCGACGACATGGTGCTGGCCGGGCAGACCCGGCTGATGGGGGTGCAGGACCTGTCCGACCTGGACCGGCTGCGTGAGCTGTTCGACCTGTTCGCCAGCAAGCGCGAGATCCTGCAGCTGCTGGAGCGCACCATCCAGGCCCCGGGCGTGCGCATCTTCATCGGCGAGGAGACCGGGGTGATGCCGCTGGAGAACATCTCGCTGGTCACCGCGCCGTACTCCGCCGGCGGCCAGGTGCTGGGCGTGCTGGGGGTGATCGGGCCGAAGCGGATGGCCTATGACCGCATGATCCCGCTGGTGGAGGCTACCGCGCAGGTGCTGGGCGCGGCGCTGGATGTGCCGGCCGGGGGCGGATTGTCCCGGGATCGCACATAACGCGCGCCCTGGCTCTTGAATCGGGTCCGGCCGCCCACATAGGGGTGGGTGGAGGCGGAGAGTCACCGCCAAGGATCCGGAAATGAACCAAGATCAGCCTGATATCGCATCCCAGACCCCGGCCGGCGACGCCGCCGCGGGTGACACCCTGCAGCAGCAGCTCGACGCCCTGCACAACGAAGTGGCGCTGCTCCGGTCCGAGTCGCTGCGTGAGCGCGCCGACCTGGACAACCAGCGCAAGCGCGTGGCCCGCGACGTCGAACAGGCGCGCCGCTTCGCCAATGAAAAGCTGCTGGGCGAACTGCTGCCGGTGTTCGACAGCCTGGACGCCGGCCTGAATGCCGCCGGCGCCGAGCCGAGCCCGCTGCGCGAAGGCCTGGAGCTGACCTACAAGCAACTGCTCAAAGTCGCCGCCGACAACGGCCTGACCCTGCTCGACCCGACCGGCCAGACCTTCAACCCGGAGCACCACCAGGCGATCAGCCAGGTCGACGCCCCCGGCGCCGCCCCCGGCAGCGTGGTGCAGGTGTTCCAGAAGGGCTACCTGCTCAACGACCGCCTGCTGCGCCCGGCCCTGGTCGTGGTCGCGCGGGACTGACCTGAACGCGTTTCGCCACGATCGGACACTGTGTTCGACAGGTGGCTTGAAAGTGACAGCAGCGTCCCACACATCCCATTCATAACCCGGCAGCAGCCGGATGTTTCCCACATTTCAGGAGTCTCCCCCATGGGCAAGATCATTGGTATCGACCTCGGCACCACCAACTCGTGCGTGGCGATCATGGACGGCGGCAAGGCCCGCGTCATCGAAAATGCGGAGGGCGACCGCACCACGCCTTCCATCGTCGCCTACACCAAGGACGGCGAAGTGCTGGTCGGTGCCTCGGCCAAGCGCCAGGCCGTGACCAACCCGAAGAACACCTTCTACGCCGTCAAGCGCCTGATCGGCCGCAAGTTCACCGACGCTGAAGTCCAGAAGGACATCGCGCACGTGCCTTACGGCATCCTGGCCCACGACAATGGCGACGCCTGGGTGCAGACCAGCGACGGCAAGAAGATGGCGCCGCAGGAAATCTCCGCCCGCGTGCTGGAGAAGATGAAGAAGACCGCCGAAGCGTTCCTGGGTGAGACCGTCACCGAGGCCGTGATCACCGTGCCGGCCTACTTCAACGACAGCCAGCGCCAGGCGACCAAGGACGCCGGCCGCATCGCGGGCCTGGAAGTCAAGCGCATCATCAACGAGCCGACCGCTGCTGCCCTGGCCTATGGCCTGGACAAGGGCGACGGCAAGGACCGCAAGATCGTCGTGTACGACCTGGGCGGCGGCACCTTCGACGTGTCGATCATTGAAATCGCCAACGTCGACGGTGAGAAGCAGTTCGAAGTGCTGGCCACCAACGGCGACACCTTCCTGGGCGGCGAAGACTTCGACAACCGCGTCATCGAATACCTGGTGGACGAGTTCAACAAGGACCAGGGCATCGACCTGCGCAAGGATCCGCTGGCCCTGCAGCGCCTGAAGGACGCCGCCGAGCGCGCCAAGATCGAGCTGTCGACCAGCCAGCAGACCGAAGTGAACCTGCCGTACGTCACCGCCGATGCCTCCGGTCCGAAGCACCTGAACATCAAGCTCACCCGCGCCAAGCTGGAAGCGCTGGTCGAAGACCTGATCAAGAAGTCGATCGAACCGTGCCGCATCGCGCTGAACGATGCCGGCCTGCGCTCGAGCGACATCAGCGAAGTGATCCTGGTCGGCGGCCAGACCCGCATGCCGAAGGTGCAGCAGGCCGTGACCGAGTTCTTCGGCAAGGAACCGCGCAAGGACGTCAACCCGGACGAAGCCGTGGCGCTGGGTGCGGCGATCCAGGGCGGCGTGCTCGGCGGCGACGTCAAGGACGTGCTGCTGCTGGACGTGACCCCGCTGTCGCTGGGCATCGAAACCATGGGTGGCGTGTTCACCAAGATCATCGAAAAGAACACCACCATCCCGACCAAGGCCTCGCAGGTGTTCTCCACCGCCGAGGACAACCAGTCGGCGGTGACCGTGCACGTGCTGCAGGGTGAGCGCGAACAGGCCCGCTATAACAAGTCGCTGGCCAAGTTCGACCTGTCCGGCATCGAGCCGGCCCCGCGCGGCCTGCCGCAGGTGGAAGTGTCCTTCGACATCGACGCCAACGGCATCCTGCACGTGTCGGCCAAGGACAAGAAGACCAACAAGGAACAGAAGGTCGAGATCAAGGCCGGTTCGGGCCTGTCCGAGGACGAGATCGCGCGCATGGTCGCCGACGCCGAAGCCAACCGCGAAGAAGACAAGAAGTTCCATGAGCTGGTCCAGGCCCGCAACCAGGCCGACGCGCTGATCCACGGTACCCGTACCGCGATCACCGAACACGGCAGCAAGGTCGGTGGCGACGTCATCGGCAAGGTCGAGGCGGCCCTGGCCGACCTGGAAACGGCGATGAAGGGCGACGACAAGGCACAGATCGAAGCCAAGTCGAAGACGCTGGAAGAAGCCGGCCAGGCGCTGTTCGCGGCCGCTGCCGCGGGCGAGCAGGGTGGTGGCGCTCCGGGTGCCGACGCCGGTGCCGCAGGCAACGGTGGCGCGCACGACGACGTGGTCGACGCCGAGTTCACCGAAGTCAAGGACGACAAGAAGTCCTGATCCGGACAGCCGACGGGACGTTGCGCAGGCAACGTCCCGTTGTCGCATCCCTGAACGCCTGACTGCCGGAACCCGATCCAAGCCATGAGCAAGCGCGATTATTACGAGGTGCTGGGCGTTTCCCGCACCGCGACCGAAGAAGAACTGAAAAAGTCCTATCGCCGCTGTGCGATGAAGTACCACCCGGACCGCAACCCGGGCGACAGTGCCGCCGAAGCCTCCTTCAAGGAGTGCAAGGAAGCCTACGAAACCCTGTCCGATGCCAACAAGCGCCGCATGTACGACGCGCACGGCCATGCCGCGTTCGAGCACGGCATGGGCGGTGGCGGCGGCCCGGGCGGCCCGGACATGGGCGACATCTTCGGCGACATCTTCGGCAACATCTTCGGTGGCGCCGGTGGTGGTCCGCGCCAGGCCCGTCGCGGTGCCGATGTCGGCTACGTGATGGAACTGGACCTGGAAGAAGCGGTGCGCGGCATCGAGCGCCGTATCGAAATCCCCACCCTGGCCGAGTGCGACGACTGCAACGGCAGTGGCTCGGAAGACGGCAAGGTCGAAACCTGCAGCGTCTGCCGTGGCCAGGGCCAGGTGCGCATCCAGCGTGGCATCTTCGCCATGCAGCAGGCCTGCCACAACTGCAACGGCCGTGGCCAGATCATCCAGACCCCCTGCAAGACCTGCCACGGCAACGGTCGCGTGGAGGAAGACAAGGTGTTGTCGGTGAAGGTGCCTGCCGGCGTCGATACCGGCGACCGCATCCGCCTGGCCGGCGAAGGCGAGGCCGGTCCGGCCGGCACGCCGCCGGGCGACCTGTACGTGGAAGTGCGGGTGCGCGAGCACGCGATCTTCCAGCGCGATGGCGACGACCTGCATTGCGAAGTGCCGATCCGGATCTCGCAGGCCGCGCTGGGCGACACCGTGCGCGTGGCCACCCTGGGCGGCTATGCGGAAATCCGCATTCCGGCCGAAACCCAGACCGGCAAGCTGTTCCGCCTGCGCGGCAAGGGCGTGCGGTCGGTACGCAGCCGCAGCGAAGGCGACCTGTACTGCCGCGTGGTGGTGGAAACCCCGGTCAACCTGACCAGCGAACAGCGCAAGCTGCTGGAGCAGTTCGAAACCACCTTCACCGGCGAGGAAGCGCGAAAGCATTCGCCCAAGTCGGCCACGTTCATCGATGGCGTGAAGGGTTTCTGGGACCGCATGACCTCGTAAGCGGGGATGGTTCCATCGGTAACGAAAAACGCCGGGCACGTCCCGGCGTTTTTTGTGCGCGTCGCAATCGGCGGAACGGTGTGGCTTGATTCACGCGGTAGGTACCGACCGTTGGTCGGTACGCTCTAAAATGGGCCATGAACGATTCCCTGGAAAGCCATCTGGTCCATGGGCGCCGCCAGCGCCCGGACGGTCCGTCGCCGGTCGACGTCATCTCGGTGCAGTCGCAGCTGGTCTACGGCCATGCCGGCAACAGCGCGGCGGTGCCCCCGCTGCGCGCGCTCGGCGTGCGCGTGGCCGAAGTGCCGACCACGCTGCTGAGCAACGCGCCGTTCTACCCGACCACGCGCGGGCGGGTGTTGCCCGCCGACTGGTTCGCGGACCTGCTGCTCGGCGCTGAAGAACGGGGCCTGCCGGCGCGCGCGAAGCTGCTGGTGTCCGGCTACTTCGGCAGCGTTGGCAACGGCGCCGCCTTCGCCGACTGGCTCGAGCGCGTGCTGCCGGCATCGCCGCAGCTGCGCTATTGCCTGGATCCGGTGATCGGCGACACCCACACCGGCCCCTACGTGGAGCCGGGGTTGGAAACCATCTTCGCCGAACGCCTGCTGCCGCACGCCTGGCTGGTAACGCCGAACGCGTTCGAGCTGGGTCGCCTGACCGGCATGCCGAGCCTGGCCGAAGCCGATGCCATCGCCGCGTCGAAGGCGCTGCTGGCGCGGGGGCCCGAATGGGTGCTGGCCCACAGCGTCGGCGGTGACCCGGGTGAGCTGGTGACGCTGGCGATCAGCCGCGACGCGATCTGGCGCTGGACCTCGCCGCACCTGCCGGTGGACGTGGCCGGTACCGGCGATGTGCTCATGTCGCTGCTGGTGGCGTTCCTGTTGCGCGGTGAGCGCTTCGAGCAGGCGCTGTCGCGTTCCATCTCCGGCGTGCATGCCGCGCTGGAAGCCACCCTGGCCAACGAGCATGAAGAGTTCGACGTGCTTGCCGCTGCGCCGGCAGCGCTGGCGCAACCGCATCGGTTCCGCGCCGAGCGCCTGGCGTGAGCCTGCGCCCGGTCGTCGGCATCGTCGGCAGCGCAGGCGCCTACGGGCGGTGGCTGCGTATCTTCCTGGAGCAACGGATGGGGCTGGAAGTGATCGGGCATGACCCGGCCGATCCGCAGTCGCACGATCCGGAAACCCTGCTGGCGCGGGCCGAGGTGCTGGTGTTCTCAGCTCCCATCCGGCACACGCCGGCGCTGATCGCAGAGTACGTTGCCCGTTCGGCCGGTCGCGAAGCCGGTCGGCTGTGGCTGGACGTGACCTCGGTCAAGAGCGAACCGGTGGCGGCCATGCTGCGCTCTCAGGCCGAGGTGGTGGGCCTGCATCCGATGACGGCACCGCCCAAGGCGCCCACCCTGAAGGGCAGGGTGATGGTGGTATGCGAAGCGCGCCTGTCGCAGTGGCAGCCGTGGGTAACCGCGCTGTGTGCCGCGCTGGAGGCCGAATGCGTGCAGGCCAGCCCCGAGCACCACGACCAGGTGATGGCACTGGTGCAGGCGATGGTGCACGCCACGCACCTGGCCCAGGCGGGGGTGTTGCGCGGGTATGCCGCGCAGCTGGGTCCGCTGCAGGACCTGATGCCATACCGGTCGGCCTCGTTTGAACTGGATACCGCGATCATCGCGCGGATCCTGTCGATGAACCCGGCGATCTACGAGGACATCCAGTTCGGCAACCCGCACGTGGCGCCGATGCTGGACCGCCTGCTGGAGCAGCTGCAGCGCCTTCGCGACCAGGTCGCACAGGGCGATGATGCGGCGCGCGCCGCGTTCCGCCAGCAGCTGCTCGCCGACAACCGCGCGCATCAGGGTGACGCACTGCTGGCCGACGGCAACTACACCTTTGAACGGGTCGGCTACCTGCTGGCGGACCTGACCGAGCGCAATGCGATCAGCGTGCACCTGCCGGAAGACCGTCCGGGCTCGCTGCGCGAGCTGCTGCATGTGTTCGAACGGCACGGCGTCAGCCTGGCCTCGATCCATTCATCGCGCACGCCCGGCGGCGAAGTGCACTTCCGGATGGGATTCGTGGCCGGTAGCAGCCTGCAGGCCCTGCAGCGCGCCGCGGTGGAGATCGACGCCACCGGCATCGGGCGGGTGCTGCCACGCTGACGCAGTGCCGCATTCATCCACAGGGGGTGTGGATGACATGCGGACAAGCGTGTGGATAACCGTGCGCAGGGCCGGTGGCACAAGGCTGTCAAGATGGCTGGCGATTAATTGACCAGCGCCGCACGACCAACGGTCGTGCGCTACCGGCGGCACGGCATCGTGTCCGCACCAACCCGTCGGCCACGGTTCCCGCCCGGTAGGTACCGACCGTTGGTCGGTACGCCTCAAATCGTCAGCGTCAACCCGCCACCTTCAAGACGGAACACGCGTCCATCACGCACCAGGCGCTGGCCATCGTCCAGCTCATAGCGCACCTGCGGTTCGGCCGCGTCAGCCTGTGCACCCGACGGCTCGCTCTTGAACTCGATGATCACGTAATCCTTGCCATCGGCGTCGATGGCGGGGAACTGTCGAAACGACATGCAACACCTCCTGCGGAACCATGGACCGTGGCCACGATGCGATCCCCCGCGTTAGCGGTGTGTCATCAATCGATGAACTGCAGCTTCGCCAGTTCAGCGTACAGCCCGCCTTCGGCCAGCAGTTCAGCGTGCGTGCCCTGCGCCACGATGCGGCCGTGGTCCATCACCACGATCCGGTCGGCCTTGAGCACGGTCGCCAGGCGGTGCGCGATCACCAGCGTGGTGCGACCGGCCATCAGTCGTTCCAGCGCCTGCTGCACCGCGCGTTCACTCTGCGCGTCCAGCGCACTGGTGGCTTCGTCCAGCAGCAGGATCGGTGCGTCCTTGAGCAGGGCGCGTGCGATCGCGATGCGTTGCTGCTGGCCACCGGACAGGCGCGCTCCGCGTTCGCCCAGTTCGCTCAGGTAACCCTCCGGCAGCGCCTGCAGGAAGTCGTCGGCCTCGGCCGCGGCTGCCGCGCGCTGCACCTCGTCGTTGCTGGCTTCCAGCCGGCCGTAACGGATGTTGTCCAGCGCGCTGCTGGCGAACAGGGTGGGCTGCTGCGGTACCAGCGCCATCTGCGCGCGCAGCTCCGCCGGATCGACCCGGCGCACGTCCACGCCGTCCACCTGCACGCTGCCGGCCGCCGGATCGTGGAACCGCAGCAGCATCGACAGCACGGTGCTCTTGCCGGCACCGGAAGGTCCCACCAGCGCCACGGTTTCGCCGGGACGGACATGCAGGTCGAAATGTTCCAGCGCGGCGGTATCCGGACGCTGCGGGTAGTGGAAGACCACGTCCTGGAAGCGGATCTCGCCGCGCAGCGGCTGCGGCAGCGGCAGCGGGTCGGCGGGACGGGTGATTTCGACCTCTTCCTGCAGCAGCTCGGCGATCCGGCCCATGCCACCGGAGGCGCGCTGCAGTTCGTTCCAGACTTCGGCCAGCGCCCCGACCGAGCCGCCACCGATCAGCGCGTACAGCACGAACTGGCCCAGCGTGCCGGCGCTCATGCGGCCGTCGATCACATCATGCGCGCCCAGCCACAGCACGCCCACGATCGCGCCGAACACCAGCACGATCGCGGTGGCGGTGACCAGCGACTGCGCGGCGATGCGGCGCCGCGCGGCGCGGATCGATTCGCCCAGTGCGGCGTTGAAGCGGCCGCGCTCGTACGGCTCGCGCGCATGCGCCTGCACCGTGCGCACCGCGCCCAGGGTTTCCGCAGCGAGGCTGTTGGCGTCGGCGATGCGATCCTGGCTGGCGCGCGAAATGCCGCGCAGGCGGCGCGCGCCGATGATGATCGGCAGCACGGCCAGTGGAATGCCCACCAGCGACCAGGCGGCCAGGCGCGGACTGGTCACGAACAGCATCACCAGGCTGCCCACCACCGTGACGCTGCTGCGCAGGGCCACGGACATGGTGGAGCCGATCACGCTGCGCAGCAGTTCGCTGTCGGCGGTCAGGCGCGACACCAGCTCGCCGCTGCGGCTGCGGTCGTGGAATCCGGCGCCCAGTGCGATCAGGTGCGCGTACAGGCGGCTGCGCAGGTCGGCCACGACCTTTTCGCCGAGCAGCGACACGAAGAAGAAGCGCGCGGCGGTGGCCAGCGCCAGCACCACCGCGACCAGGAACAGCAGCGCGAAGGCGCGGTTGATCTGCCCGTCGCTGTTGAAGCCATGGTCGATCATCTGCTTCACCGCCGGCGGCAGGCTCAGCGTGGCTGCCGAAGACACTGCCAGCGCCACCAGCCAAGCGGCGAACAACCCGCCGTGGCGGCGCACGAACGGCCACAGCGTGCCCAGGCTGCCGAGGCGGCGCAGGGCGGGGGCCGGCGAAGGCACGGGCGGGGTCTGTGGATCAGTCATGGGCAAAGCCTGGTTCGGTGCGTGCATGCACCCGGATACGATCACGGGTGGCGTCGCGAAGGCGGATTTTCAACGGGTCGACCTGGTCGGCCGGCAGCCGCACCTGCAGTTCCACCCCGGACGCGGTGAAGGTTTCATCCAGCTTGTCGGCCAGGTGCAGCGCCAGCGCCGCATGCAGCGCGCCCAGGTCCTCGAAGCCGGCCTGCAGGGTCAGCTCGGCCAGTGCCACCAGCGGCAGCCGGGGTGCGGTGCGCAGGCATTCGGCGGCGGTCCCGCCATAGGCCCGCACCAACCCCCCAGCGCCAAGCTTGATGCCGCCGTACCAGCGGATCACCACCACCATCACCCGGTCGAAGCCCTGGCCATCGATCGCCGCCAGGATCGGGCGACCAGCGGTGCCCGCTGGTTCGCCATCGTCGCTGGAGCGGTACTCGTTGCCATGCCGGTAGGCCCAGCAGTTGTGCGTGGCGTCGGCCACCGCCACCTGCTGCAGGAACGCCAGCGCGTCGCCGGGCGCGTCGATCGGTGACGCGTGCGCGATGAAGCGACTGTGTTTGATGTCCAGGCTGTGGCTGACGGTGGTGGCGAGCGTATCGGGCATCGGCGTCATTGTAGCGCCGGCCACCCTCTGCGCCGGGTACGGCCCGGCTCAGGGATCGAGCAGGGCGCGCAGGTCGCCCGGTATGCGTGCTTCCGGGTAATGCTGCAGATAGCGTTCCAGGCTGGCGCGCGCGGTCTCCAGGTCACCGGCATCGCGACGCTCGCGGATGCGCTTGATCCACTGCCGACGCGGCAACGTTGCGTCGGCATCGACCGCCTGGGTGAGGGCATCCGGCGACGCCATCGCGCCCTGCGTTGCAGCGGCTGCAGGCGTCGGCGGCGCAGCGCGGCGCATGACGCCCGGGGCGCCCTGTGCGCTGGGTGCGGC
>NZ_CAUQPH010000016.1:0-52127 GCF_963519925.1 uncultured Stenotrophomonas sp.
AAGACCAGAAGTTCTCAGCCCTTTTACAACCGTCCGTGATTTCGGGGTAGAACCCTTGAGCTCAACCAGCAACCGGATGCCGGCGGTGTCTTGGCGCAGCGAGTTGTTGGTGCCGCGCAACGAGGCCAGTGCGGCGTCGCCGCCCAGATAGGCTTCGAGGGAGATCCGCGGCGGCGATGCCGGCGTCCCTGCAGCAAGCGTCGCCAAGTACTCCCGCACTGTGGGCTGGTGAAACAGGTGAGGCGTTAGCTCGTAGGCAAGATTGCGCCCATGCAACTGCCCGGTGACCACCGCGTGGATGGCCTCCAGCAGGGTGGACTTGCCGACCTCGTTGTCGCCCACCACCAGGTTCATGTGGGCGTTGAGCGGCAGGTCCAGATGCCGAAACGACTTGAAGTTTTCGATGACGATACGTTCGATCGGCATGCACAGTCCTTTGATGACCAACGGGCTCGGTGGCGGAGCCTGGCCGCACCCTGGCTGGCCTCCTTTCCGCTCTGGGCCAGACTACCCAGCGATCGCCGGCCTTGGGCGGTTTCGTACTATTTGGGGCGCTGGGAAGGGCATGAATCGGCCTTACGCGGGATAATTCAATATTATCCCGCGTGCGATAAGACCGCCGATTCAATCTGTCGGACCGTTGAATAGTACGTAATTACATGGTATGTAATACATTACGAAATACACGGGAGAGGACGAATGGCTCGTTCCGGCTTGTACAAAAGCGATGTGCAACGGGCCCGAGACAGTCTTCGGGCCGAAGGCAGGAACCCCTCGGTGGACGCGGTACGCGTGGCACTGGGCAATACCGGGTCCAAAACCACCATCCACCGCTACCTGAAGGAGCTGGAAGAGGAGGACGGGCAAGGCGTGGGCGCCAAGATTGCCGTCAGCGACGCCCTGCAGGACTTGGTCAGTCGTCTGGCCGAACGGCTGCATGGCGAGGCCGAAACGATGGTCGCGCAGGCACAGGAACGGTTCCAGGCCGAGCTGCACAAGCGCACCCAAGCCTTGGAACAGGCCCAGCAAGAGGCCGGGAACCTCAGCGCGCAGCTTCAGCGCACCGAGACAGCTCTGCAGACAGAACGCGAGGCGAGCGAAGCCGCCAGGGGCGAGGTGGCGAGCCGAACCACCGAGCTGGCACAACTGCAGGAACGCGTTGCGGGCCTCACGGCGCGGCTGGCAGAGCACGAAAGCCACGCCCGTTCCCTGGAGCAGAAGCACGAGCATGCCAGGGAAGCCCTTGAGCACTACCGCACATCGGTCAAAGACCAGCGAGAGCAGGAGCAACGCCGGCACGAGCACCAGGTGCAGGAACTACAGGTCGGCTTGCGCCAGGCCAACGAGGCGTTGACCGCCAAGAACCATGATCTGGTGCAGCTCAACCGGGAAAACGGCCAGTGGCTGGAGCGTCACACTCGACTGGAAAAGGAGGTGGCGCAGCTGCGCCAGACCATCCAGACGCAACAGGGCGAGCTCGATACGCTGCGCCTGACGGCGGCCGAACACCAGGCGCTGCAGGTGCGCTGGGGCCAAGACGCTCAGAGTTTGGACACCGCTCGGCAAGACCTCGCACAAGCCAGAACCGAGCTGGCCCAGGAGCGCGAACGACGCGAGCAGGCCGAGGCGGAAACGCTGCGCGCCACCGTGCGCCTGAGCACCTTGGAGCCGCTGTTGGCCCAGCTACAGCCGGCCAGTGCCGGCGGCAAAGGCGCCAAGCGGATCTCATCGGAAGAGACGCCGGCGCCATAGCCTGCGAAGAGAACACCCGGCGCAACGATCACAAGGAGCTTTGGCATGAGCGTAGTTACCACCACACCCCCGGAAATCACCCGTGCCGTGCGGCGCTTGACCGAATCCGTCGTGCGCGGCGCAGAGCCGGTCTATCTTGATGTACAGCCGGAAGCCGACGCGATCGTGCACGAGTGCTTTCCCAACGTGCAGGCCAAGGTCGCGCGCGACGGTGGTCAGATGCGGTGCGGGTGGCAGCTGTGGGAATGGCCGCACGTGCTGGTTGAGGCAGAATTCCATGCGGTGTGGGTCAGTCCAGCCGGAGAACTGGTCGACATCACGCCAAAGCCTGAAGGTGAGACACGCATTCTTTTCGTGCCGGATCCGCGAAGACGCTACGAGGGCCTGGCCATCGACAATGTCCGCATGCCATTACGCGATGACCTGCTGATCAAGCACTTCATCCAGATGTCCGAAGCGATTGTCCAGGTGATGAACCGCGGCGAGCGATCATCCCAGTATGGCGAGGTGAGCGTTCCGGCCAATGAAATCCAGCCTCTTCTGCAGGCCAGGGACTTTCTGGGTCAGTCACTCGGTGCGGGACTGCGCGAACATACGCCGTGCCTGTGTGGCAGCGGCAGCAAGTACAAGCGCTGCCATGGCGCGCAAGTAGAAGCATTCTTCCGTCGTTGACGGTGGTGCCCCTGGTCGGAATCGAACCGACGTGTACGCGCTTATCTGGCGCGTGCTCTCACCGGGGTATAAGGCCGGCGCTCTGACCAACATGAGCAACAGGGGCGTGATCGATCGATGCGATCACGCCGGTATTCGAGGGTCGAGCTGGCTCAGGCGGTTCATGGGGCAAGCATACCGGGGATGGACGCCATGCCGCTATCCCCGGGCGCGACGGTAGGAGTGGGCCCACGCCGGAGCAGGAATGCGGTCGGTCGCCACCAGCCAAGCCATCCGCAAGGCCTGCGCATCCACCAAGGCATGGTGGCGCCTGGCCCTATGTTCCGGATGGGCCGCGAACCAATCTTCCACCAGCAATCCCGGAAGGCCTTCCTTGGACATGCGTGTCATGACCGGGGCCGGCCGGGGCCCGCACGCGGCAACCTGGTCATCGGGTAACTCAAACCCATCCAGGGCGTACCGCAGCAGCTGGAGATCGTTCTGGAAATCCGCCATCACTGCCGGCGCGTCGACCTCGCTGAGGAAGGCGCGCAGCTCGGTCGTCAGGGCGGCATCAGGCAGGGCTGCGTCGCCGCGGTCTAGCAGCGGGTAGACGCTTTGACGAACGAAGTCGGTGGGAGCCTCGGGCAGGCTGGCTCGCTCAGCGTAGAAAAGGCGGTCTCCACCTTCGCTCACCAGCGCCAGACTCACCAGCTCGCTGCCCGTTACATCGGCCCACTCGGTGTCCAAGAAGTAGTACGCGGTGGCCATGATTGAATGGTGCCACAGCTCCCTGGGGAAGGGCCGAGTCTGGAAGCGCGGCCGAGGGTAGAATTCAGCGATCCATCAACCGGTTAGCGAAGATCTGGCCGTGTTCGTAACGATTCCCTGCCAACCCTCTAGGCTGTCAGCGAAAGGCGCCCCGCCGCAATGGGCGGGGCGCGGTGGGCGGCCGTCAGGCTGCCTTGGGCTTGCTGCGCGACCAGATCAGGTCGTGCGTGCCGTCCTCGTTCTCGATCAGGCGGGCATAGACCGTCGCCGGGAACGAAGGGTCGTCGATGCTCACGGACAGGTAATCCCGCCCGGCCTCACTGGTCTTCTTCCACGCCGCGCCGATCTCGTGGCCGGCCGCCTGAAGGTGGAAGTCGGGGGCGTTCTCGCTATCGCCCTTGTCGTTGGGAACCAGCTTGACCTTGACGTTGAGGGTCAGGGTGCGGAGCTGGCCGGTGAAGCCGTCTTTCTCTGCGGTGAAGGTGCCGATGTTAGCCATGATGTTTCTCCTTTCGGGTTGAACAAGGTCGCGCCAGTGCGTCCTTGTTGTGATCCGGCCGGCGGGGGATGGGCTGGCCGCACCGCGCAGCGGTCGCAACACCGTGGAGAGCCTGGAAGCGAAAAGAATTTGTCCCGCGAGGAATGCGCGCAGCGCAGGGGAAATTGTTTTCGCTGGAAGGTTGCGGCCATGAAGCCCAAGGCGCAGCCGCTCCCTCGCCAGGATTCACGACAAGCCAAGGACGCACGGGCCGCCCGCTCCCGAATGGAGACGTGGCCGACTCGGCATCCCCGCGTGACGGCTTCACCGGCTTGCGCCCTGACACTGGCAAGGCCAACACCCCAACGACGAGCGAGAACGCTTCTTGCCGCAGATTGCGACGACGTGGTTGAGGCGTGGCGTGGATGCTCCATAGCGAAGCCGGGGGGCGTGTCGGTGAACCGTCCTTCGTGGCGTACAAGCGCGAACCGCCAGCGTCGAGGACGGCACGCTTTGGCACAACCTGCCGCAGCAAGCGGGGGCGTAGCCCCACAAGCCCCGCCCATTGCGGCGGAGCGCCATCGAAACCTTGCCCGCGCCAGCGGGCGCCGATCGCTGTACCGCGTGCAAGGCACTTGCACGTCCACCACGTCGCCGCCTGGTCGAAGGCGGCGACGTGGCGATTGTGCTTTGGACGCTGGAACCGGGCGCGGCCACCGCCGCGCCCGGATTTCCGACCACCGGCCCCAAGGCGGAACGGCTTGGGGCCGGTGCTGCTCGTTATTCCTTGGTTTCGATAATCCACCACATGGCACGCGGCAAGGCGCGGCCTGTGATGGGATGCAAGTCGGTCAGGTCGGCGCAGGCTGTCCAGCCGGGGGGCGGACGGTAGCCGCGCACGTCGCCTTCGCCGTGCCAGCGGCGGGCGCGTACTGCGCCGGGCGCATAGATCGCCGCCATGCGTGGGCGGCTGGTGGTGGTGCGGGTCATGGGGGCTTCTCCTTCAAGCGAAGCGCCCCGATCGAGGCCGGGGCGCTTGCCTTCGGCGCGGGTCAAGCGGCCAGTGCTTCGGCGGGTTCATCCTCCATTGCCTCGGCATCCTCCGGGGCGTCCTGCGCCTGCGTTTCCTCCGGCGCAGCTTCCGGGCCTTCGGTCTTGAAGATGGCGGGCATCCAGCCCGTACCATCGGCCAGCCGTTCCGCCTCGCTGGCAATGTCGGCCTTCTTCAACTTCGCCAGCCGGGCAGCGTGCGACGGTGCGAACTCGCCCACGGCTTCCAGAATCGCGGCCTTCGGCACATGCTGGAAATACCCGTCTGCGGTGGGCTGCCACCATGCGGCCATGTCCAGCCCCACGGCCTGCGCCAGTTCCGCGCCCGGCTGGTGCGCCGTGGCGCGAGGCGTCACCACGTCCACGGTCGCATACCGCCAGCAGCCGCACCAGTTCGCCTTGCTCCATCGCCAGCAGCGCGACGAACAGTTCGGCGCTGTCCTGCGGCAGCGCTTCGCCCGCGACCTGCTGCAACTCGCGCAGGGCGACGGCGGCGGGCGACTCGGGCCAGTCGGGGGCCATGCCTTCCAGCCGGTCTTGCACTTTCAGGCTCACGCCCAGCGGCAAGTCGTGGCCGTAGTGGTTGTCCTGCAAGACGCTCTGCACCATGCCATGCACCAGCGCGGCCAGCGCGACTTGCGGATGGCGGGCGACTTCGATTTGCAGCGCGGCGGTGCGGTGCGCGCTCAAGCGCTGCGCCAGCCGGTCGGACAGGCTCGCGGCCTTGGGCTGCTCGGTGTCCTCGCCTTCGTCGTCGTTCCCTGCTTCGCCTTCCGCGCTGCCGAAACCCTGCCGCAAGCGTTCCAGCGTGCGCAGCGCCTTGGCTTCGGCTTCGCGCAACAGACCGCGATGAATCACGGCTTCGCCGCTGCGGTCGAGGGTGACGATGGCACCGGCGACGGCGCGCACGTCCGGCGCGTAGCCCTGCAAGGCTTCCTCCACGGCTTGCAGTTCCCCGGCGAGCTGTTCGCGGCGCGGTTCCAGCGCCTCGGTCTTGTCCCCGTCCTCGGCGTCGTAGGCGTCTTCAAGTTCGGCGTCGATCTTGTCGAGGCGGGTTTGCAGCGATGCAATGCGGCGGGCTTCGCGGGCGCTCGGTTCGCGGCGCTGGCGCGGCGCGTTCTGGAATGCCTGCCGCTCGGCGTAGCTCATGTGCGGCACGGCTTCCACCCACGCCCAACCCTCGGCGCGCACGTTCCCGGCCAGCGCATCCAGCTTGTCGCGCACCAGCGCTTCCAGCACTGCGGTATCGGTGAGGTAGGTTCCGGCATCGCCTTCCGCGAACAGGTCGCGGCGGATGCCGCCGCCTGCCTGCCGGTAGGCGTCCAGCCCGACGAAGCGCACCAGCGCGTGCGAGGCGTCGATTTCGCGCTCGGTCAGGCGCTCGCGCAGCTTGGACGGGCTGCGCTGCCATTCCGGCGCACCATAGATCGCGGCTTCCTGCGCGGCGTGGTCGTCGGTGATGGTCAGGGCCATCAACTGTTCCAGCGTGACGGCTCCGGCCCGGTAGTCGGCCAGCAGGCGCGGCGAGACGTTGGCCAGCTTCAAGCGGCGCTGCACCACCAGCGGAGTCACACCGAAGTCGGCGGCAATGTCTTCGATGGGGCGGCCTTCCTTGACCAGTGCGGCGAACGCCTCGAACTGGTCGGCCGGGTGCATCTGCTCGCGCAGCAGGTTTTCCGCGAGGCTGACGGTACGGGCCGAAGCGTCCGGCACCAGCAGGCAAGGAACCTCAAAGCCGGCGGCGATGCGCTTCTTCTTCGCCAGCAGCTTCAACGCAGTCAGTCGGCGGTCGCCGGCCACGACTTCGTATTGCTCGCCATCGGCGGTAAGAATGACGACGAGATTTTGCAGCAGGCCAATGCGGGCGATGCTCGCGGCCAGTTCGGGAATGGACAGGCGCGGGGTCTTGCGTGCGTTGCGCTTGGAGCGGCGCGGCAGCAACTGCGACAGCGGAACCAAAATCAGGTTCTTGGTCGGGTCGGCCACTTCCAGCGGCGCGGCGGTTTCGATGGCGCGGGTTTCGGTTTGGGTAACGGCGTTCATGGTGATAACTCCTAGCGGTTGGGATGCAGCAGCGAGAGAAGCGGCAAGGGCTGCTGCCTGCCCCTGCCGCGTGGGGATTCAGGCTTTCAACTGGCGCATGCCATCGGCCAGCAGCCAAAGCGCACGGTTTAGGCGGATGTTTTGGTCGATGCCCTGCACTGGGCGGGTCTGCTGGTGGCGTCCGTTGGCGCTGCGCCCGCGCAGGCCGCCTTGGGTCAGGTTCTCTTGCGTGCGGTTGAACACGCTCCACAAGTCCGGGCGGCGGTCATCAAAGCGGCGCGGCATCAGGACTTGCGATTCCGTGATGGGAGCGGGTTTGTCGGGGTCGTCGTACTTGAGGGCCAGCGCGGCGCGGGCGAACACTTCGGATTCACCATCGTTCAAGGTGATGGCGCGCATGGCATCGCGGGATTCCTGCACACGGTCGAAGCCGCGCAAGACTTCGTAAGCGCCTTCGATGACGGAACCGGCCACGTCGCCTTTGTGGGGCACTCGCACATCGGCCACGGTGTCGCCGCAGACAAGGCCATTGCTGCACACGAACCGAAATATTCCGGCCAGCATCTGATAGCTGCTGGTGCCGTCATGCGAGTTCAGCAGCACGATTTCGTTAGCCTCCGCGCCGTTGATCTGGCTGGCGTGGCGCAGGCGCAGCATGTGCTTGGTGTAGTCGCGGCGGTCGTCGTGGCGCACGCGGGTCTGTGCTGCCATAAAGGGTTCAAACCCTTCCTTGCGCAGTTCCGCCAGCACGGCAGCGGTCGGGATATAGGCGTACCGTTCGGAACGGCTTTCGTGCGGGGCGTCCGCGAAGATGGACGGGGCCACACGGCGGATTTGGTCATCGGACAGCGGGTAATCGCTGCGCAGCGACGGGGAACGGGAAGCGAATCGGGATGCGAGTTGCATTGCATTTCTCCTGATGAAAAGGGTTTCTGTTCAAACCGCACACCGGATTCCTAGATTCGGAGCCCAGCCTTTCGGCTGTTCGGTGCGGTCGGCACGAGGAACCCGGTTGGCCCTGTTGCCACCGTCTTTCCTGAGTTCATCGCCCGCGGCCAAAGGAGCGCGCGGACGGGGGCCGTCAAGGAGCCAAGCGCAGGGTTGGTGCGGCCCGCAGGCGCAGCCGAGGACACGGCCCTGCGCGCCTTGACGGCACATGGGAGCGGGCTACGGTCGCGGGTAAGGTGATGAAGTCAGGGGAGGCGGCTGGACAAGGCAACGGCCATCCCTGTGTGCCGACCGCACGCAAGCGAAGCGCGCAGGCCCGAAGCTGGAAGCCGGGCCGAAGGCGTCAGCCGAGCGGAGCGAGGGAACGATGGAAGCCCGACAGGGGCGAGACTCGCGCAGCGAGGCTCGATGCGCTACGCGCACGACAGCGCGACCGGCCATTGCTCAGATGGCCGGGGACGCCCGAACGCAAAGGGGCCTTTACGATGACGCCATGCCCGAGACAGAACACGCCGATTCCAACGATCCCCTGGAACACATGCTCCAGCGCTCGGAGGCCTTGCACGAACGGTTCAACGAACTGCTCGACGACGCCGAGTTCGACGGCTCTCCACGCGGCGCGACAGCTCTGGGCATGTGCCTAGTCGTCAACGAACACGCAACAGCCTTGCATGCTATTGATGGCGCTGGGCATGCCGACATCAGCCGTCAGCCTGATGCGGCTGCAGTTCAAAGCGCTGACCCGCGCGATGTGGCTCATCTATGCGGCCCCCGAGACAGCGATCGAGAAACTGTCGGCCCCGCTCACACGGGAAGCCGAACAGGCCGCCAAGAATTTGCCCAGCGCAAAGGGCATGATCGATCAGATCGGCAAGCGCGTCGGACAGGATGCGCCGGCAGCAGCCCATCAGACGCAGGTCCACTTCAAGGGCATCTCCTGGAACGCCATGAACTCGTTTATGCACGGCGGCATCCATCCCCTGCGACGCAATGCTGATGGCTTCCCCGTGCATCTGGCCTGGAGGTGCTGCGCAACTCGAACGGCCTGAGGACCATGATCGCCATGATGATGGCCATCCTCACCGGCGATGAAGCCATCACCATTCCGATGAGCAAGGCCCAGCCGGCGTTCGCCGACTGCCCGCCGGACTTGCTCAAGCCCTGATGGCCGGTCATACGACACCCCGCCCGACCAGGCGCGCCTCGCGCGCATAGGCGCTCAGGCGCTTCTCAGCGTGGAATTGCAGATCACGCTAGACGGCAAACCTGCCAGTCGACGACCGCGCTGTGACCGCCACTGCCGCAGCATCTCTTACCACTTGACCTCGCTTTATGAGATAATTACTTTAGTCCATTGAAGAATGTTTATTTTTCAATATAAATCAATGAGTTATCAAGGTTGCGGGCGAAATGAGAGAAGAGCAGTCAGATTTAGCCCAGATGGTCCGCCTGGCTTTGGCCGAGCAGAGTGAGGATGTGCGCCTGTTCACGGCGCGGCTGGTCCGCAAGTACCGAGGGACGGCGCCCGACTTGGCCGAGCAGCTCGAACTGTTCCTGAAGTCGAAGCCAGCACGCAGTGTCTCTCCCATGCGCAAGCTGTCGCCTCAGCCGTCAACGGCCCACGCCTTGCCGGTTGACGACGAATCCCGTCTCTCTCTCCTGAAGGTGTTCAAGGACGAACCGACGAGAGATGCGCCGCTGCTGTCCAGCGATGTCGAGGATTCACTGGGGCAACTCATCGCCGAGCGCCGGCAGAGCGATCGACTTCAGGCCATGGGGCTGACGCCGACCCGCTCGGCCATCTTTGTGGGGCCGCCCGGGGTCGGCAAGACACTCACGGCCCGCTGGCTGGCCGCGCAATTGAAGGTGCCGCTGTACGTGCTCGACCTGACAGCCGTGATGAGCAGCCTGCTGGGCAAGAGCGGCACCAACCTGCGGGCGGCCATCGATTTCGCCAAGCGCGAGCCTTGCGTGCTGCTGCTGGACGAAATCGACGCTATCGCCAAGCGACGCAGCGATGACAGCGACGTAGGCGAACTCAAGCGCCTGGTCACGGTGATCCTGCAAGAAGTCGACGAATGGCCTGCCAGCAGTGTATTGCTGGCGGCCACCAACCACCCGGAACTGATCGATCCGGCGCTGTGGCGACGCTTCGACCTGGTGGTCCAGTTCAAGACGCCCGATGAACAGGCGGTCAAGGAAGCCATCAAGCGATTCCTGGGGCCGGACTACGCCCTTTTTGCCCGTTGGATCGACATCCTGGTGTTTGCATTCGCCGGCCATTCGTTCAGCGACATCGAGCGCGACGTGCAGCGCTTCCGGCGTGCCGTGGCGCTGGGCACGACCACCGACGCTGATCTGGTCGAAGACTTCATGAAGGCGCGTGCTTTGGCGCTCGATAGGCAGGGCCGCATCGACCTGGCAGTGATGCTGGCCAAGCAGACCCGCCTGTCCCAGCACACTGTTTCCGACATCACCGGGGTGAGCCGGGACACGATCCGAAAGTACACCAATGAGACGTCTGCGGTACGAAAGGCCGCACAACGGAGAAAGGCTGACGCATGAGCCAAACCAATTTCCTGATCGGTCGTGGCGAGCTGCTGACCCATGACATCGTCGGCCCGAAGCGCATGCCAGGCAAGGCCGAGGTCTACACGTTCGCGCAGGCGCGGGAGCGAATGGTTCCTCAGTTCCGCAGTGCAAGCAAGGCGCTGGACGAGCTATCTGCTGACGCTTGCCCGGGCGACTTCGCGGTAGCCCGGATGATGATGAATCCCAGCTTCATCGCGCGCTCGTATTTTCCGACAGGACTGCTGCGTAGTACGGGACTGGAGTCCATCGGGAGCCGTACCGTCAAGGTCAAGCCGCAGGCCTGGACCCGCAAGGGGCAGCCGCATGAAACCACAACGACCGAACTGTTTGTCGCCGGCAAGCGCCAGGCTTTCCGCAACCTCTCCCGATGGACGGAAACCATTGAGGCGGAATCCGACGAGGGCGAAGATCTTGCCCACATCGAACAGTTTGCCGCCTTTGCGCCAGCAGAGCGAATCGTGGGCCTCGGCGGCCCGAAGGATCGCTTTTTCGAAGTAGGCCTACATCTGCTACCGGATGAAGACCCGGGCCTAATCCAGAAGGCTTTCGTGAAGTTCGCGCAGCGGGAAGGCGTGAAGGTCCACAGTGAAGTCGATTTCATCGCCGGCAATCTGTGGTTCGTGCCGGTCGAGGGCAAGCCGCGCGACATTGAGCGGTTGGCCAGCTTCGCCTTCGTGCGGGTGATCCGTCCCGTGCCAAAGCTGCGTGGTATCCGTCCCTTGCAACGCAGCGGTGGGCCCTCAGTGGGATGCAGCCTCCCCACCGAACAGGCCCTTTCATCCGAACCTCGTGTCGCCATCCTGGACGGTGGCCTGCCCAAGCACCATCCGATCGGCCCCTGGCTGCGCTCGTACCGCAAGCTCGACGAAGACGCCGACGATGATCCGGACGGTCCGGAGCATGGCTTGGGCGTGACCTCGGCCGTGCTGTTCGGTCCGATCCAGCCCAACGGTACGGCCGGCAGGCCGTTCGCCCCGGTGGACCATCTGCGCGTGCTGGACCAGGAGGCGGGCGGCGAAGATCCATTGGAGTTGTATCGCACACTCGGTCTCATCGAGCAGGTTCTGCTGTCGAGGTCCTACGAGTTCATCAACCTGAGCCTGGGCCCCGATCTCGAAGTGGAGGACCGGGAAGTCCACGCTTGGACGTCCGTTATCGACGAGTTGCTCAGCGACGGCGACACGCTCATGACGGTGGCCGTTGGCAATAACGGAGACCGGGACCGCGAGCTCGGCTACAACCGTGTGCAGGTTCCATCGGATTGCGTGAATGCGCTCGCGGTCGGCGCGGCCGACGACACCGATGCTGGCTGGGCACGCGCGCCCTACAGCGCGATCGGGCCGGGCCGCAGCCCTGGCGTTATCAAGCCAGACCTGATGGCGTTCGGTGGCAACCCAGCAGCCAAATACTTTCACGTGTTGGCGCCGAACGTGAAGCCGGTGCTGACGCCGCAGTTGGGTACCAGCTTCGCGGCTCCGTACCTGCTGCGTAGCGCGGTCGGCGTACGCGCGATCCTGGGCGGAGATCTGACGCCACTCGCCATCAAGGCCCTTCTGGTTCACGCGGCCGATCCTGGCGAGCATGATCCGGTCGAAGTGGGTTGGGGCAAGATTCCTGAGGACACCCTCGACATTATCACCTGCCCGGATGGTGTGGCCCGCGTGGTCTACCAGGGCGAGCTCAAGCCCAGTAAGTACTTGCGTGCCAGCCTGCCGCTGCCCAAGGAAGGACTGCTCGGCAATGTGCGTCTGAAGGCGACGTTCTGCTATGCCTCACCCACCGATCCGCAGGATGCCGCGGCCTACACCAAGGCCGGCCTCGAAGTCGTCTTCCGGCCCAACGACGAGAAGATCAAGGACGGCAAGAGCAACGCGGATACCAAGGGCTTCTTCGACTTGAAGAAGTTCGCCACCGAGCAGGAGCGGCGTTCGGATCAGGGCAAATGGGAAACTGTGCTGCACGGGGCCAAGACCTTCCGTGGCTCCAGCCTCAAGAACCCCGTTTTCGACATCCACTACAACGCCCGCGACGGCGGCGGCCGGGCCACCACTGGTGCCGAGAAGATCCGCTATGCACTGATCCTCTCGGTCGAGGCCCCGAAGCATGCTGATCTCTACAACGACATCTTGCGTGCCTATGCCAAAACCCTCGTGCCGATCCAGCCGCAGGTGTCCTTGCCGATTCGTGTTCGGTGACGGTGGAAAGGAAAACGCAGGTATAGAGCGGGCTGACGGGCAAGGAGAAGATCGATGCCGAAACCCTTGAGAAGCAAGGACAAAAACGGGGAGCCGTTCGCGCGACCACCGGAGATCGACGCCTGTTTGCAGAGGCTGGAGTCGATCGATGCCGCGACACGCCTGCAGGCCTTCACCGTCGCGTCGAGGAAGAGCGACGGCTATGTGCCGTCGGAAGCACTGACATATTTCCTGCGGCGTGCCCATGCGACGGGCGCAAAGGACGAGTTCAAGCAGCTTTTCGGACTGCTCATGAAGCGCGTCGGGCAGTCTCTGTTTGCATCGATCCCGGACTCTCGTATGGCCGGGGCACAAGACATCCGAGAAGAGGTCATGAGCCGATTCGCTGAGCGAATTGCCAAGGACTGCAGCGGCCGCTTCGCTATGCTGGATTTCTTTGAAGTGCGGTTCGACCTAGCATTCGCCCGGTTCCGCAAGACCGTGCTGAGGCAGATTGGTCCGGCCTCGGTCCTTACAGTGCCGCTGTCCACGGATGACGATGAGGGTCAGGACATTTCACCGGAGGTCGAGGCAGCAGCGGCCGACTTCCTCGGAGGCGACCCTCAAAAAATTGACGACCCGGCTTTCCGGTTGGAGTTGGACGCTGCGATTGACGCATTACCAGACGATCAGAGACGGGTCGTTGGCTTGCTACGGCAAGGCTTCCAGATCGACTCGAAGGACCCGAACATCATGACTATCGCGAAGATGCTCCAGTGCGATGAGAGAACCGTGCGCAATCGCCGCGACCGTGCCTACAAGACCCTCAGGTCTGTTCTGCAGGAGGACGCATGAGTACGTCAAAGCCTTTCGCTGCAGACGAGGAATCTGTGCTGATGGCGTTCTCCATGGAGCCCAACCATGGCCGGGAAACGCTTGAACGCTACATTAGGGAGTACCCGCAGCATGCGACCGCGCTGATCGACTGTTCGATCGATCTGCTTTATGAGGCGCCAGAAGGCGATGTTCCGGCGACCGAAGTGCCGGACAGCGCGATTGATAAGGCCTGGCAGCGATTCGAGCGGGCTGTCCAGCAGCCCGATGCGGAGGTTGCGAATCCGTTCACCAAGCTCAATACGAGCAGCTTCAAGTCGCTCGCACGCAGCCTGGACGTCAGCAATCTCTTCCTCATGCGGGTGCGCGATCGGGCCATTCGTACTGCCACCATTCCTGCCCGATTCGTCGAGAAGCTTGCGTCAGAACTGGGTGTCACCGTTCAAGCTGTGAACGCATACCTGCAGGGGCCACCGGGCATGGTTTCCGGACACGCTTTTCGGTCAAATGTGAAGCCGAGTGTGGGCGAGCAGATCACGTTCGACCAAGCTGTTGCGACTTCACAACTCACGCCGGAACAGCAGGCGACGCTAAAGGCACTGTCGGACTGAACGATGGACGCCACCGAGGCCGCTCGACTGGAAGCAGAACGCCTGCACCGTGCGAACGTCGCGGCCGGCGGAGATCCGACCCGGCCTTTAGTGTTTGCGCTTCAGGAAGCCTCAAATCGCGGTTTGGATGTGTACGCGCTGCGAGAAGGAGACCCACAGCTTAAGGGAGGCAAAGCCACGTTCGACTGTCAGGCTGGAGGCATCCTCTACGAGGATCGTGGATCGGACTTCGAGCGTGCGTTTTTGATTGCACACGAACTCGGCCATGTCGTGCTGGAAGGTGGCACACTCGACGTGGTGACGGTGTATGTCGAGCCCGACCGATCGCTGGAGGACGCGCCGGTGGGCGTCGATCGTGTCCTTGACTACGGGGCGCGCGAGCGACGTGAAGTGAAGATGGACCTCTTCGCGCGAGAGTTCCTGCTGCCGCGCTCCGTGTTGCGCGACTTGCATATCTACGACGGGCTGGGATCCGACGCGATCGCGACGCGCTTCGGCGCACCGCTCGCTGTAGTGCAGCAGCAGCTCCTGGATGCACTGCTGCTGCCACCCGTCGGGGAGCCGCACCCCGCGGGCGTCCGCGCGGCGGCGGGTCCGCTCACCCCAGACCACACGCAGGCTCAGGCGGCCGCACATAGGGGCTTGGCATTCCAGCTGCAGGCAGGGCCGGGCACCGGCAAGACGCGGACGCTTGTTCGCCGCATCGAAGTGTTGCTTGCGGATGGCGTCGATCCCACCACGATCCTGGTACTCACTTTCTCCAACAAGGCGGCCAATGAACTGTGCGAGAGGATTGCTGCGAGAAACCCTGTTGCGGCGGCAGCGATGTGGATTGGCACATTCCACGCATTCGGCCTGGACATCGTTCGCCGTTTCCATGACCGACTCGGACTGCCCGCAGACCCGCGTCTGATTGACCGGACGGAGGCCATTGAACTCCTGGAGGACGAGTTTCCGCGGCTCGACCTGAAGCACTATCGCAATCTCTGGGACCCAGCCCTGGATTTGAGCGACATGCTGAGCGCGATCTCACGCGCCAAGGATGAGGTCATCGATGCTGCGGGTTATCGCGCCCTCGCGCAGTCTATGGCGATCCAGGCGGGGGCCGACCAGGACGCCGCGGTCCGCGCGCAGAAGTGCCAGGAGGTCGCCATGCTCTTCGAGGCGTACGAACGGCTGCTGACCGCGCGCCATCTACTGGACTTCGGTGACCTGGTAGCGCTGCCGGTGCGTCTTGTCGAGGGTAGCGCCGAGGTCAGGGACGCACTACGTGCTCGCCATGAGCATGTGCTGGTAGATGAATACCAAGATGTCAACCGCGCCTCGGTCCGGCTCCTGAAGGCCATCGTCGACGGCGGCCGCAACCTGTGGGTTGTCGGCGATGCACGCCAGTCCATCTACCGCTTCCGCGGCGCCTCCGCGACAAACATCGCACGCTTTGCGATCGATTTTCCCGGCGCGCAGGCCGCGCAGCTTGGCATTAACTATCGCTCCGACGAGCGGATCGTCAATGTGTTCACCGAGTTCTCGCGCGGCATGCAAGCATCCGCCGGTGCGTTGCCGCTGAACCTGCAGGCCGAACGTGGCTCTACAGGAGCAGGGGTTGAGCTTCGCGTTGCCGGATCGCCTGGCGATGAAGTCTCCGCGATTGCAGCGTCGATCACGGCCCTGCACGAGCAGGGTATTGCCTATGGTGACCAAGCGGTGCTGTGCGCATCCAACGCGCGCCTGAACGCCATTGCCGAAGGCCTTGAGGCCAGGGGCATTCCCGCGTTGCACTTGGGTAGCTTGTTTGAGAGGCCGGAAATCAAGGATCTGCTGGCGTTGCTCTCGCTGGTGACCGACCCGCGGGCGGCCGCGATGGTGCGCGTGGCAACCATGGCTCGGCACCAAATGCCCTTGAAGGATGTCATGCGGGTCATTGAGCGGCTGCGGACGACGAATCCAGCTTCGCTGGATTGGTTGGCAATACACGCCGGAGTGGATGGCCTGGCAGACGGCAGTCGAGAAGCGCTCTCTCGCCTGTCCGCGCTCTTTGCAGGTGTGAACGCATCGACCGACCCCTGGCTCTTACTTGCTGGATGGACGATCGATGGTCTCGGACTCGCGAAGACGCTTTATTTAGCTGGTGATCCGCAGAGTCGCATGCAATGTCTGGCTATCTGGCAGTTCTTGAACTTCTGTCGCCGGCAGCCAAGAGGCCAAGGCATGCCAGTGGTTCGCCTGCTTGATCGCGTCAGGCGGTTAGTTCTGCTCTCTGAGGATCGTGGATTGAGCCAGTTGCCCCGCAGTGCCGAGAACATCGAAGCAGTGCGCCTGATGACCATCCACGGAAGCAAGGGGCTGGAGTTCGATGTCGTTCATTTACCTGGCATGGTAACGTCCGGCCTACCGCGCAACAACGTGCCGCCGCGTTGTCTTCCGCCGGACGGTCTGATCCATGGTTCGGAGGGACTGACAGGCATCGAGGCGGTGAAGGCCGGCCACGACGAGGAAGAAGAGTGCTTGTTCTTCGTAGCGCTTTCGCGAGCGCGCGATAGGCTGCAGCTGTATGCCTACGCCAGGCAGGCAGATGGTCGTACGCGTAGCGCCTCCAAGTTTATCGCCCCGATCGACCGACTCCTTGTTCGTCCGGTACCGGTGCCGTTGCAAGCCGGCTCGACATCGACGGGCACGCCGCTCGCCATCACATGGCAAGGGCGTCCCCAATGGACCGACATCCAGGTCAACCTCTTCGAGCGGTGCCCGCGCCGCTTCTTGTACACGCACGTGCTGAGGCTTGGAGGTCGGCGAACTGAAACCGCATTCATGAAGATGCACAACGTCGTGAGCGACGTGTTCGATTGGTTGAAACGGGAGCACGAGACGACAAGTCCCACGGTCGACGAGCTGGCAGCACGCTTCGAGGAGGCCTGGTGCTCCAAGGGTGCGACAGAGCATGGATATGCGGAGGACTACCGCCGCATCGGCAAGCGGCTCGTCGATTTCCTCATCGAGAGCCGGAATCGTGACGTGGCCGCGCCGGCGCCACCGATCTCGCTGGGTTGGGCCGAGGGCGAGATCCTCGTAACCCCGGATGGTGTAGCTCACGGAGCCGGTGGCCGGGTCACGGTGCGGCGCGTCATGACGGGCAAGCAGCGCTCGAACGCCTTCGATGATATTGAGTACACAATTCTCCAACTCGCCGCCGTCCAGGCTTATGGACCACATGCGCAGGTCGAGGTGACCTACCTCACCAGCGAAACCATCCAGCCGATGGAAATCACGTCGCGCAAGCTGGAATCCAGGCGCGAGAAGCTGCAGACCTTCCTTCAGGCAATGCAGGCCGGGCAGTTCCCCTCTAAGCCCGAGGCTCGTAGCTGTCCGCGCTGCCCGCACTTCTTCCTCTGCGGCGAGTTGCCCGGAGGGGGGTGGGTACAAGAAAAACTTTGATCGACCTTTCCGGTCTGGCGCTGGGCTGCGATTGACCAAGTAAGGGGCTAGAAAACCTGCAATCCCGCAGATGACGGCTCCCTATGAGGCAATCAAATGCAAACCCAAACCACCAGCGGTGATGACCGCTTCGATGTCGAAGATGTTGCTGCGGCGATCCGCGAAGGCCGCAGCCTGCGGCCAGCGGCGCTCTACCGGATCATCGTCCTGGACGACCAGCTCCACGAACGTCACGTCGATCTCTCCGATCCGGTGCCCACCGGGCGCCAGATCCTCCAGGCCGCCGGATCGCGCCCGGCCGATGAGTACAGCGTTTATGCGATTTTGACCTCTGGCGAATTCGAGGACCTGCGTCTGGACGAAACCTACGATCTGCGCGGCCGCGGTGCGGAACGTTTCGTCATCTTCCAGACTGATCGCGCGTTCAAGTTCACGATCGATGACCGGCAACTGGAGTGGGGCAAGCCCAGCCTCAGCGGCCGCGTGCTCAAGACGCTGGCCGGTGTCCCGCCAGAGACCTACGACGTCTATCTCGAAGTGCGTGGCGGGGGCCAGGACATTCTGATCCGAGACGGCGACCTGATCGATCTGGGTAAGCCGGGCATCGAGCGCTTCATCACGCTGATCCGTGACACCACTGAGGGGCTGCTCACGCTGCCCGAAGCGGACCAGCGCTATCTGAGCAGCCATGGCGTGGCTTTCGAGATGGTGAGCGACGGTGCGCACACGGGCGTCATCTTCAAGCAGTTGCCGCTGCCCTCCGGAAAGCTCAACCACGCCACGGCCGATGTGCTCGTTCTCCTGCCGCCGGGCTATCCCGATGTTGCGCCGGACATGTTCTATTGCGACCCGTGGCTGACGCTGCAAAGCGTTGGGCGCTACCCGACCTGCGCTGACCAGGCCCACGCGTTCCAGGGCCGCAGCTGGCAGCGCTGGTCGCGCCACAACACAGCGTGGCGCCCGGGCATCGACGGCCTGCACACTATGCTCAAGCGCATCGAGCACGCCCTGGCGGAGGCGAAGTGATGTCGCCGGCCGCTCTGGACATCGTCCTGCTGGAGCCGCACGAGGCGGCCCTGCGCTTGCTGCTGCAAAGGGAAAACGGTGCCGAGGCGTCCGCCTACGTGCTGTTCGGCAAGGCTGACATCTCGGCAGACCCCTGGTCGGGAGTGCCTCGCACCAGATTGATCTCGCACGAAGTCATCCCCGTCGCGGCCGATGAAATGGTCTCCGCATCGCCTGTCCATGTCACATGGTCCACCCGCGGCTTCATGCGCATTCTCGGCATCGCGAAAGAACGGGGCTTGGTTGCGGGCCTGGTACACACGCATCCGAACGCGGCAGCGTTCTTCTCCGACCAGGATGACCGAAACGAGTCGGAGCTGGCCCGGACGACGTTCAACAAGGGCGTTTCCGGCCTAGCCAGCATGGTGTTCGGCCGCGATGACGCCATCGCGGGCAGGCTCTGGACTGCACCCGGCAAGACGGTCATGGCATCCTCGATCTCGCTGGTAGGAAGCCAGATCAAGATCGCGCGCACGGTGGCTGCGGCTGACGAAGATCAATTCCTGGCGCGGCAGGCCGCGCTCTTCGGCCAAGGGTTCAATCCAGTCGTGCGCGGGCTGCGGGTGGGTGTCGTAGGGGGCGGCGGCACGGGCAGTGCTGTCGCGATGCTATTGGCGCGGCTGGGCGTCGGCTTTCTGGGGCTGATGGACAAAGACACCATTGATGTCACCAATCTCAACCGCGTGCATGGCTCGCGCACCGCAGATGTGGACGCCGGCTTGGCCAAGGTGGACATCCTCGCGCGCGAGATTCGCGCCGCGGGTCTCGGCACCCAGGTCGTCACCAAAGAGGAGTGGATCGGCCATCCTGATCTGCGCGATCTGCTGCGCTCCTGCGACGTGCTGTTCGGCTGTACCGACGACCATCAGGGGCGGCTGACGCTCAACCGCCTGGCGCACTACTACGGCATCCCGCTGATCGATGTGGGCCTGCGCATGCGCGCGGCACGCAGCGGCGCGGACTACGACATGACGGGGCGCGTGTCGACGATTGGGCCCGGCAAACCTTGTCTCATGTGTCTGGGAGTAGCCGATCCGCGCCGCGCTGCGGCCGAAGGACTCCGGCGCAGCGACCCGGCCGAGTTCGAACGGCGTAAGGCGGAAGCCTATGTGGACGGCGGCGGCGACCCGGCGCCTGCGGTGGTCACGTTCACCACGGCCATCGCCTGCGCGGCCGTCGATGAACTCATTCAGGGACTGACCGGTTTTCGCGGTCCTGCGGGCATGTCGCACAACAGGATTCGCCGCTTTGACCGCGTAGAGGATCGCACCATGACCTGCCGACCCTTGGCGTCTTGCCCGGTTTGTGCCAGCCAGGCGAGCTGGGGACGCGGCGATGTCAACCCATTTCTTGGCGTTATCGGATGACCATGAAGCGACTTATCGCGCGAGCGCTGCGCCGCCTCGGGTGGCTGCAGTACAACCTGCTCGTTTACCCGGTGGCGCAGCATCCGGGCAATAATGCCGTGCCGCCCGGAGAGCTGTGGCTGGTCATCGACACCGGCGTTAAGAAGTGGGCTTGCATGAGCTGCCCCGGCGGTTGTGGCGTGCAGATATCACTTTCCCTTAACCCGGATCGACGACCCCGGTGGTCTGTCGAAACAGACTTCTGGGGGCGACCAACCATGTCGCCCTCCATCCACCAGCATCGGGCATGTTCCTGTCACTTCTGGGTAAAGAAGGGTTTGATCGAGTGGTGCCGGTAGAGACCCACCCGGCACCATGTCTGGCCGATACGCAATCGACGCTGTCGTCGGCAAAGGTGCAGCCTTTGCCAAGCTCCGGGAGAAATCCACCATCCGCTGGTCGACTGCTGTTTAAGATCAGATTCCGAATATTCGTCCTTGAGGTTCAGTGACTCCAACTCATACGAGCTCTTGATTGCATCGTCAGGCTTTGGCGGTGCGCTCATAGAAGTGGCTGCCGATCTGCCATTCGAGCTGGCGCACCGCGCAGCGCCTCGGCCTCGTAGAACCGACGGGCATGGTCATCCTTGACCGCCAGCAGCCGGACATAGGCCGACCACAGCAACGTGAAGACCAGGGCCAGTTCGGAGAGGTCAAATTTCCGAGACAGCGTCTCGGAAATTGCCTCAAGGGGGTAAGCGGCAAAGAAGCGCCGCATGTTTTCCAGGTTGTCCGGGCTGAACCCGCGCCCAAAGCGCGCCGTCAGACCGGCGGACAACCGCGCCATCAACTGCTCGCCGTAACCGGCCCGCCGCCTGCCTTTCTGCTCGGCTTCGACGATCCGGCGGCCAATCTCCCAATAGCTGGCCGTCATCAGCGCATTGACACTGCGCGCCGCTGCTTGGCGCGCGGCATCCAGCAGTTCCACGATGCCGCCGTGGATGCCAGCATAGCCAGCCCCGGTAAGGCGGCGGGTTCCCTACTGCTGCGGGCGTCTTCCTTGTCATGCTGTCACCTCCATAGAACGGGACGCCCCGGTAATCGCCAGCCGCCGATTCGCCACCAGCTCGGCGGCATCCCGCACCGGCTTGTCCTCGGTATGTACGTAGTGCATAAACATCGCCACGGTCTTGTGACCTGTGAGCTTCATGCCCACTTTGGTTGGCACGCCTGAGTTGGCAATGTCGGTCGTCGCTCGATGGCGGATGCCGTGCGTGCCGACGTGCGGCACGCCGGCGGCCTTGAGCACGCGCTTCCAACCGCCGTAGTGTTCTCCATGCGTCAAATGCCGGGCTGGGTCGTTGGGCGACGGCAGGACGTAGGGGCAGCCCTCCCGGCGCGGCGCCGTCGAAAGCAGCCGATAGGCTTCCTCGCTCATGGGCTTGGAGATACCGCCGGTCTTGCTGTCGCGCCAGACGACGCGGCGCTTCTCCAGGTCAACCCAGCCCCATTCGAGCGGGCAGATTTCGGAGCGGCGGGCGGCGAACTCGAATTGCAGGCGGATCGCCAGCGGGATGACGTAGTTCTCCAACCCTTCCGCCTCCAAGTGTTCCAGGTGGCGGAAGATCCGCACCAGCTCATCGTCCACGATGAGCCGGGTTTCCTTGCCGGGCGGAAACATCGGGACGTGACGGCACGGATTGGTGCCGTCCGGGCGCAGCCCCCACACTTCGGCCAGGTTGAACATCTTGCGCAGCACGCCAAAGGCGCGGTTCGCCTCGGCCGGCTTGTAAGCCAGTTTCTTCATCAGCGCGGCCACGTCCGGGCGCTTGACGTCCTGCACCTTCATCCGGCCCAAGATCGGGATGATGCAGCGGTCGATGACCCCCTGATAGCCGCGCTGCGTGCTGGGCTTGTTGCGCTGCTTGGAGTAGTCCTCCATGAAGATGGTGCAATACTCCTTCATGGTCGGTGCCTTGCGGGCGGCATTCTTGGCCGCGCTAGGGTCACCGCCCCGGCGAACCTCGGCCAGCCACTCCTGCGCCATGACGCGGGCCTGCTCGACGGTTAGTTCCCCGTACTGGCCCAGGGCGGGCTTGCGGCGCTCGCCGGCGTTCGTGCGGTACTGGAGCATGAACACCTTGCGGCCTGCCGGGGTGATCTTGCACAGGAAGCCGGGCACCACGGTGTCCCGGAGTTCGACGGCCTGCGCCTGGGGCTTGGCGGCATCGACGGCGGACTTGGTGAGTTTGATTCTTGCCATGATGACTCCTCGGAAACCCCGGTTTCCAAGAGCCACATGGGAGCCACGCGACCGGAAGCCGGGTCAAGTTTCGGAAAGCACCGGCATATGATGGACGCGCCTAAGTCTTTGATAAACCTGCTGTAGCGGGTTTGGGCGCAGTCCAGCGAAGTACCGGGCTGGAGTCATCGTCAAACAAAAAAAGGGGCGCTCGAAGGAGCGCCCCTTTTTGTTTTCACCAGCGCTGGACTCAGCGCCAAACCTTGATCTGCTCAGCGTCCACGCGCTGCATCGGCTGGCCCGGCTTGCAGGTGTAGGTGGCGCCGAAGGCCGGCAGGTTCGACAGCGGGCCATTGGTGCGCCACTTGCCTGGCGCCATGGTGTCCGAGGTCAGGCGCTGCGCCGCTTCGTTCGGCGACAGCTGCTGTGGCCACAGGCTGGCCCAGGCACGGAAGAAGCCCTGCTGGGTGGCCGGCTTGGCGTCCGGTTCCGCTGCGCGGTAGGCCGCCCAGGCCAGTTCCAGACCGGCCAGGTCGGCCAGGTTCTCTTCGCGGGTCAGCTGGCCGTTGACCTTCGCACCCTTGACGCCGGGGAAGTCGTAGCCGCTGAACTGCGCCGCCACGCGGCTGCCCAGCAGTTCCCACGCGGTCTTGTCGGCCGGCGTCCACCAGCTGCGCAGTTCGCCCTTGGCGTCCACCAGCGAGCCCTTGGCGTCGATCGCGCGGGTCAGCTCATGCGCGACCAGCGCGCCGTAGCTGCCGTACTTGTCGGCGTTGTCGGCCTTGGCATTGAACACCGGGCCCTGCAGCACCGCGGCGGTGACGATCAGGCGGTTCTGCGCGATGTCATAGGCCAGCGCCGGCTGCTGCGGCAACACGTCCCAGCGACGTTCGGCGTTGCCCTTTCCGATCCGCTTCATTTCTTCGCGGTGGCGCCAGGTCGAGGCGATCAGCATGTTGCTGCCGAAGCTGCCACGGCCCATCGGCTGCACGCTGTAATCGAGGTCGCGCAGCGGGGTGCCGATCTCGATCTTCAGCGCGGCCAGCTTGGCCTGCGCTTCGGCCTTGGCTTCGGCGCTCAGCCAGCTGCTGGCCTTGACCGATTCGATCTGGGTTTCGCGGATCTTGTCGGCGATCACCGCCGCCTGGCGGCGGTCCTCGGCCGACAGGTGGCGCGCGGCATACTCGCGACCCAGCATCGGGCCGGCGGCAACGTTGATGGCATTGAGCACCTGCTCCCAGCGTGCCGGGGCCAGGGTCTCGCCACGGATCACGCGACCGCGGAACTCGAACTCGGCATCGCGGTAGGCCTTGGACAGGTAGGGCGCCATCGCGTCGCCCACGCGCCAGCGCAGGTAGGCCTTCCACTGCTCCGGCTTGATCCGGGTGACCATGCCGTCGAGCTGCTTGAACAGTGCCGGGTCGGACAGCGAGACCAGGTCATCGCTGACGCCCTGCGCCTTGAGGAACGCCTCCAGCTGCAGGTTGCGGTAGCGGCTGTTGAGCTCCTTGGTGGAGATCGGCGCGTAGTTGTTGAACGGGTTGTTGATGCCGGCCAGCGACTGCGCGTTGCGCGCCAGCTCGGTTTCCAGCGCGATCACCGCCTGCGACTCGGCGTCCAGGTCGGCCGGCTTGGTGCCGGTCAGCGCCAGGATCTGCTTGACGTACGCACGGTAGCGCCCCATCAGGGCCACCGTGTCGGCGTCGGTGCGGGTGTAGAACGCCGGGTCCGGCAGGCCCATGCCACCCTGCATGAAGTAACCGATGTGGCGGTCCAGTGCCTTCAGGTCGATGTCCGGGGCGAAGTTGAACGCAACCGGGATGCCGACCTGGTGCAGCGCGGCGATCGAGGCCGGCACGTCCTTGGCCTTCTTGATCGCATTGATGCGGGTCAGCAGCGGGGCGATCGGCTTGGAGCCGTCGGCCTCCACGGCCGCTTCGTCCAGGCCGCTGGCCC
Organism: uncultured Stenotrophomonas sp.; assembly: GCF_963519925.1. Taxonomy (NCBI): domain Bacteria; kingdom Pseudomonadati; phylum Pseudomonadota; class Gammaproteobacteria; order Lysobacterales; family Lysobacteraceae; genus Stenotrophomonas; species uncultured Stenotrophomonas sp. Next base: position 23,945 of record NZ_CAUQPH010000016.1, read on the forward strand.
AGAAGTCGCCCAGCAGCTTCTGCACGTTGCCCTGCGGCGACTGCATCGCACCGTCGAGCAGTTCACGCTGCTGCACGCGGGTACGTTCGGCCAGCTGGCCCAGGGCGGTGGTGGCGCCGGACTGCGGCGCCGGGTTGGCCTTCAACCAAGCGGCATTGGTGGCGTCGTGGAAATCGCTGCACTGCGCGCTGACCGCAGGCGCACGGCTGGCGGCCTTCTTTTTCGGGGCGGCGGAGGCGTCGGTGACGACCAGGGTGGCCAGGCCCAGGCCGAGGGCGATGGCGAGCGGACGAAGGTTGGGCATGCGAAGCGAATCCAGGAGGATTGAAGACCGCGGAACTATAGCAAGCCCGCATGAAAACGCGGCATTCACCGACGCCGACGGTAGCCCCGGTCGTTGGCCGGCAACCGACCAAACACGAAGGCCCGGGCGTTTGCCCGGGCCTTCGTGCGCATTCACGCATCACGCAGGAACGTGATGGATTACCAGATCACCACCTGCTTGTCGCCGGCGCGGACCATCGGCGAACCCGGCTTGCACTCGAACGCCTTCGCGAAGGTCGGCAGGTTCGACGGTGCGCCCATGGCACGGAACGCGGCCGGGGCGTGCGGATCGGTCTTCAAGCGGACCGCCGCGTTTTCCGGGGTGTACTTGGTGCGCCACACGGTCGCCCAGTTGAAGAAGAAGCGCTGGTCGCGGCTGAAGCCGTCGACCTTCGGGTCTTCCTTGCCGGCCGATGCCTTCTGCAGCGCATCGTAGGCCGTGGCCAGGCCACCCAGGTCGGCGATGTTCTCGCCCAGGGTCAGCTTGCCGTTGACCGCCTGGTCGCCGACCTTGTACCCGTCGAACTGGTTGACCAGCTTGCCGGTCAGGCCGCTGAAGTTCCTGGTGTCGGCCTCGCTCCACCAGTTCTCGAAGTTGCCGGTCGGCCCGAAGCGGCTGCCCTGGTCGTCGTAGCCATGGGTCATCTCATGGCCGATCACCGCGCCGATGCCGCCGTAGTTCAGCGCGTCGTCGGCCTTCGGGTCGAAGAACGGCGGCTGCAGGATGGCGGCCGGGAACACGATCTCGTTCTGCAGCGGGTTGTAGTACGCGTTGACCGTCTGCGGGGTCATGCCCCACTCGGTCTTGTCGACCGGCTTGCCGATCTTGGACAGCGCGAACTTGTAGTTGAACTCGTTGGCCGCACGCACGTTGCCGAAGTAGCTGTCACGGCCGGTGGTCAGCCCGCTCCAGTCGCGCCACTTGTCCGGGTAGCCGATCTTCGGGGTGAAGGTTTCCCACTTGGCGATGGCCTTGGCCTTGGTTTCGTCACTCATCCAGGTCAGGCCCTGGATGCGCTCCTTGAGCGCGGCGGCCAGGTTCTTGACCAGCTCTTCCATCTTGGCCTTGGACTCGGGCGAGAAGGCGACCTTGACGTACAGCTGGCCGAACGCTTCGCCGGCATCGTTTTCGATGGTGCCGAGCACGCGCTTCCAACGCGGCTTCATTTCCTTCTGGCCGTTGAGGGTCTTGCCGTAGAACTGGAAGTTCTCATCGGCGAAGGCGTCGGACAGGTACGGCGAGGCGCCGTCGATGGTGCGGAAACGCAGGTACGAACGCCATACCGAAGGATCGGTGTCGGCCAGCGCCTTGCTCACTTCCTGGTGGAAGCTGGGAATGGCGAGCGAGAACTTCTCCGGCGCGGCGATGCCCTGCGCCTTGAAGAACTCGGTCCAGCTGAAGTTCGGGGTGAGCTTGTCGGCGTCGGCGACGCTGACCGGGTTGTAGTACAGCGAGACATCGCGCGACAGCTGTTCGCTGGACTTGGATGCCTTGGCCAGGCGGGTTTCGAACTTGACCACATCGGCGGCCTGCTTGGCCGCCTCGGCGGCTGCGACGCCGGAGAGTTCCAGCACCTTGGCCACGTGGGCCTGGTAGGCCTTCAGCTTGTCGGCGTTCTTGGCGTCGGTGTAATAGGTGGTGTCCGGCAGGCCGAGGCCGCCCTGGCTTGCATAGGCGATGTTCTGCGAGGAATTCTTGAAGTCCGCCTCCGGGCCGAAGCCGAACAGAACGTTCTCGCCCTTGGCGGCGCTGGTGCGCAGGTAGTTGGCGACGGCGTCCTTGTCCTGCAGGCCGTCGATCGCGGCCAAGTCGGCCTTGATCGGCTCGATGCCCTGCGCGTTGATCTTGGCTTCGTCCATGCCGGTGGCCCAGAAGTCGCCGACGATCTTTTCAATGCCGGTCGGGTTCTTCACCGCCGCGACCTGTTCGGCCAGCTGGTGCTGCACGGCGACCGAGCGCTCGTCGAGGATGGTGAAGGCGCCCCAGCTGGTGCGGTCGGCCGGGATTTCGTTGGCGGCCAGCCACTTGCTGTTCACGTAATCGCCGAACGCGGTGCAGGCGTCCAGGCTCGTGTCCAGGTCGGACGGGTGGAACGCGTTGTACGCCGGCAGCTTGGCTTCATCGAGCTTGAACTCGGTCGCGGCCGGGGCAGCGGCGGTCGGGGTGGCGGTGGAGGCCGCGCCGTCCGTAGCCGGGGTTTCGGTCTTGCTGCAGCCGACCAGGGCGGCCGAAACGGCCAGGGTCAGCAGAACCATCTTGGGAGTGCGAGAGATCACGTGTTGGCCTCCGGGCCGAAGAATCTTTCAGGATGGCCCCAGCGGGGCCGTGGGCCAGACGATACGCCGCTGGACCGGCCTGCAAGGGTGTCGAAGGTCATGGCCGAAGGCAAGCCGGTGCCCCGCAAGGCATGCCGCCAGCGCGGGACAAGCCACCGGGTGCCGGTGTATACAGCCTGCATGGGCACTTCCAACACGCACGAGTGGGATGCGGTCATCATCGGCGGCGGGCACAACGGCCTGGTCTGCGCGGCCTACCTGGCCCGGGCCGGGCGGCGGGTGCTGGTGCTGGAACGCCGCAGCGTGATGGGCGGGGCCGCCGTCACCGAAGAGTTCCACCCCGGATTCCGCAATTCGGTGGCTTCCTATACGGTGTCGCTGCTGCAGCCGCGCATCATCCGCGAGCTGGCCCTGGCCGAGCACGGGCTGCGCGTGGTGCCGCGGCGGATCAACAACTTCCTGCCTTTGGACGGCAACTACCTGCTCGCCGGCGCCGGCCTGACCCAGGCCGAAGTGGCGCGTTTTTCCGCGCGCGACGCCGAACGCCTGCCGGCCTTCGAACGGCGCCTGGAAGCGTTTGCCGATGTGCTGCGCGACGTGGCCCTGCAGGCACCCCCGAACCTGGGCGAGGGCCATTGGTTGAGCCAGCTGCCGGCGCTGTGGCAGGCCGGGCAGCTCGGTCGCCGCCTGCATGGGCTGCCAGCGGCGCTGCGCCAGGAACTGCTGGACCTGTTCACCATCTCCGCAGCGGAATACCTGGACCGCTGGTTCGACAGCGCGCCGATCAAGGCACTGTTCGGTTTCGACGGCATTGTCGGCAACTACGCCAGTCCCGAAGCGCCGGGCAGCGCCTATGTCCTGCTGCACCACGCGTTCGGCGAAAGCAACGGGGTCAAGGGAGCGTGGGGCCACGCCATCGGTGGCATGGGCGCGATCACCCAGGCGATGGCGCGTTCTGCGATGGCCGCCGGCGCGACGCTGCGGACCGATGCCGGGGTGCGTCGCGTGCGGGTCGAGCAGGGCCGCGCGGTCGGCGTGGAAACGCTGCAGGGCGAGGTGATCCGTGCACGCGCCGTGGTCGCCAACGTCAACCCCAAACTGCTCTACGAACAGCTGCTGGCGCCGGACCAGGTGCCGATCGCCACGCGCGAGCGCATGGCCAACTGGCGCTGCGGTTCGGGGACGTTCCGGATGAACGTGGCGCTGTCGGCGCTGCCGTCGTTCACGGTGCTGCCCGGGGCAGGGGACCACCTCACCGCCGGCATCATCATCGCGCCGAGCCTGGCCTACATGGAGCGGGCCTACCATGACGCCCGCCAGTTCGGCTGGTCGCGGCAGCCCATCGTGGAACTGCTCATTCCCAGTACCCTGGACGATACGCTGGCGCCGCCCGGCCGGCATGTGGCCAGCCTGTTCTGCCAGCACGTGGCACCGGAACTCCCCGACGGGCGCAGCTGGGACGATCACCGGGAAGAAGTGGCCGACCTGATGATCGCCACCGTGGAGCGGCACGCGCCGGGCTTCAGCGCATTGGTGCTCGGGCGCCAGGCGCTGAGTCCGCTGGACCTGGAACGTACCTTCGGGCTGATCGGTGGCGACATCTTCCATGGCGCGCTGAGCCTCAACCAGCTGTTCAGTGCACGGCCGATGCTGGGCCAGGCGAACTACCGGGGTGCGCTGCCCGGGCTCTACCTGTGCGGGGCGGGAACCCATCCCGGTGGCGGCGTCACCGGCGCGCCGGGACACAACGCGGCCAAGGTCATCCTGGCCGGCTGAAACGGGATCGGCCACCCGAAGGTGGCCGATGCCGGTCAACCTGGCTGCAGCGTTTACAAGCCGCCGCCGCCACATCCCTTGCCGAGGTAGTCGTCGATCAGCCGCAGCTGGTCGCCCATGATCGCCCGCGTCCACGCCGGACCGTGGGCGTAGTCGGCGATGGCGTGGTACTCCACCGGCTGGCCGGAGTTCTTCGCCTTGGCCACGAACCACTCGGACTGTTCGATCGGCACGGTGCGGTCGCGGTCGCCGTGGTAGACCATCAGCGGGATCTTCATCTCGCCGGCCTTGTCCAGCGGGTTCAGGCCATCCACCGTCTTGGCCTGGGCCTGGCGGAAGAACGGATTGTTGTAGAACCGCGACCAGATCTTCTTGATGTCCGACACGCCGGCGCCGGCAATGGCGCACTTGTACAGGCCGTTGGGACGCACCGACGCGGCGAACGCGGAATAGCCGCCGTAGGAGAAGCCGAACATGGCGATATGGCCGGGCTGGGCGATCTTCTGCTCGATCATCCAGCGGGCGCCATCATCCTTGTCGTCCTGCATCTTCTGGCCCCACTCGGCGTCGCCGGCCATCCACAGCCTGCGGCTCCAGTCGGCCGAGCCGCGGAACTGCGGGCGCAGCACGGCCATGCAGCGCGACGCCATCAGCGGCACCCACATCGAGCCGTCGAAGTCCATGCCATCGCGCGACCACGGACCGCCGTGCGGGTGCACCACCGCCTTCCACGGACCGGCACCACACAACTCGGTGTTCGGGGTGGTCAGGAACGCCGGGATGTCCAGGCCGTCGCGCGCCTTGTAATAGACCAGGCGGGTGTTGCCCAGTGCGGCCGGGTCGAGCTTGGGGTAGGTCCTGGCCAGCAGGGTGAGCTGGCCGTTGTTGAACAGGTAGTAGGCCGGCGGATCGGCCGGACCGGACACCGACACCAGGAAGGTTTTCAGGTTGGCGCTGTAGTCCAGCAGGCGGATCGCCTTGCCGGTGTCCAGCGTGGTGGTGGCCTGCTGGCCGGTCGCCGGATCGACCAGGGTCACTTCGCTGGAGGTGATCTGCAGGGCCTGGCGCAGGCCCTGTTCCAGTGCCTTGAAGGTGGGGTCGGTCCACTGGATTTCATTCTGCCGCGGGCCGCTGTAGCCAACCCCGAGCAGCGCGCCGAACGGCACCCCCTCCACGCCTCTGTAGCGGTTCAGCACCACGCTGCCGGCATTGAAGAACTTGTGTTCGAACAGCACTTCCTTCTGCTTGCGCGCGCTGATGTCGTACTCGTAGATGACCGTCTTGTCGCGGCCTACGTTGCTCTGGATGAAGGCGATGTTGGGGTCTTCGGCGAAGCCGACCACCTGGGTGATGTCGCGGTCCTTCACGTGCGAACGGAAGTGCTCTTCCCAGGCGTTGCTGGCCGGGTTGCGGAACTCGGTGGCGATGTACGCGCCGGTGGCGTCCAGGTCTTGGCGCAGGCGTGCGCGCAGTTCGCTGTTCAGATCGGTGACGTACCCGGCCACGCGCTCCTCGGTCTTCTGGATGCGCTGCGCGCTGAACGTACGCAGGTTGACCTTGTACACGTCGCCGGAATTGCTGCCCGAGCCGTTGATCACCAGGATGTTGTCGGGGTCGTTGGGGAGGGTGTCGAGCACGGTGGAATTGGACAGCGCCTGCTCGAGCTCTTCATTGCGGCTGGTGGCGCGTGGCGGGTTGATCGGCTCCTTCCACTGCTTGCCTTCGGTGTCGGTGATGAAGAACTTGCTGATGAAGGTCTTGTTGAGGCGGTCGGTGCGCAGGTCGAACGGCTGCCACAGGGTCACCGCCAGCAGCCCGTTCTTGATGAAGCTGACCCCCTGGAACTTCATGCGGCCGGCACCGATCACGGTCGGCGCGGCGTCCAGCGCATCGGTTTTCCAGACCAGGATCACGCGGTCTTCGCCACGCGCCTGCAGGCCTGCGATCTGCTTGCCGTCAGGCGACAGGGAAAGGCTGGAGACGTCCGGGAACGCGGCCAGCTGTTCGATGCTGGGCACGGCCGGCTTGGCCAGCGCGGGAAGCGGGGACGCCAGTGCGATCGCCAACGCGGCGAGGCCCAAGGTTTTCAAACGCATCAGGTACTCCTTCCTGGAACATTCGGTAGGCAAAAAAAAACCGCCGCCCGAAGCCGGGCGGCGGTCCTGTACTGCTATCAGAAGCTCTTGCTGATGTTCACGAAGTAGGTGCGGCCGATGTAGTCGTAGCCGCTGTAAAGCGGGGCGTTGCCGACCCGGTTGTACGCGCCCGACGAGATCACCGGCGGCTCTTCGTTACGCAGGTTGCGCACGCCACCGATCACCGACCAGGTGTCGGCCTTGTACTCGGCCGACAGCGAGTGCAGGAAGTAGCTGGCCACGTCGAACTTGTACACCGAGGTTGCCGGGTCCAGTTCGTAGTAGTCGTAGCTCTGCATGGCGTTGATCCACTCCATGCCGTAACGGACGCGCCACTTGTCCCAGCTGTAGACCACGTCCAGCGTACCGGTCATGTCCGGGGTGTTGAGCATGCCGTTGTAGTCGATCAGCTCGTCGTCCTGGAACAGCTTGTTGGACTGTTCGAGGAAGCGGGTGACCTGGGCGGTGGCACGCAGGCTGCCCGGACCGATGTCGCGGGTGTAGCGCAGGGTCCAGTCAAGGCCGCGCACGTTGTCGTTGGCCAGGTTGACGTAGCTGTCATACACGGTCAGCGCGTTGTTGACCGGGTTGCGCGGGTCGACCAGGCGGCAGAACCCGCCACCGGCGCGGAAGTCCGGGCTGTTGTAGCACAGGTCCAGGATGTTGGCGCCGCCGGCGCGCGCGACACCGTTCTCGACCTTGATGTCGAAGTAGTCCACCGCCAGCGAGAAGTCGCCGACCGAGGCCGGGGTCTCCGGCTGCAGCACGATGCCACCGGTGAAGTTCTTCGAGGTTTCCGCCTTCAGCCCGCTTGCCGCGCCGCCGGCCTGGATGACCGCGACCGACTGGGTGGCATTGAAGTCCGGTGCCAGGCCTTCCGAGGCGCAGTTGATCGCCAGCGGGGTGCCCGGGTCGTTGCCCCAGGTGTTGCAGGGGTCGATCTGGTTGCTCAGGAAGCCGCTGGTGGCGCCCAGGAACTGTTCGAACAGCGCCGGGGCGCGGTACGACGTGCCGTAGGAGGCGCGGAACGACACCCAGCTGACCGGGGTCCACAGGCCACCGATCTTGTAGGTCTCGTCCGAACCGTACGAGTCATAGTCGGTCCAACGCGCGGAGGCGTTGAAGGTCAGTTCCTCTGCACCGGTCACGCCCGACAGCACCGGGATCTCCAACTCACCGAACACTTCCTTCACCGCGTCCTTGCCGCGGGTCGGGGTCGACGAGGTCAGGTTGTACAGGTTGTTGTTGATCGAATCGATCGACGGGGTGTCGTCGATCTTGGCGCGGCGGTACTCGGCACCGATCGCGGCCTGCACGTCACCGTGCGGCAGCGAGAACACCGGGCCGCTGAAGGACACGTTGGCAGTGGTTTCGGTGTACAGCGTGTTGCCGGTCACCGGGCGGAACACATAGTTCACCCAGTCGCGCGGCAGTTCGCCGCCGATCACGGCGCTGGTCAGTCGCGGTGCGGCAACGCAGCCGTTGGACGGGTCCACGCAGCTGAAGCCGCCGGCGCCGTTGGAGACCACGCGCAGGCTCTGGTTCAGGCGGTCGGTCAGGAACGACTGCTGGGTGTAGTCGGCGTCCGAGCGCGCGTGGCTCAGGTAGAAGTCGTAATCCCAGGTGTTGCTGACGTGGCCGCGCACGCCGGCGGTGCCCTTGAAGAAGTCGACCTTCTGCGAGCTCTTGTCGTTGCCGAAACCGATGAAGGCGCGTACGCCCACGCCGCCGCCGAAGTTCGACGAGGCCAGGTTGGCCGGGATCAGCGGGCTGCCGCGCAGGTAATCCAGCGACAGCTGGCGGTAGCCGGTCTGTTCGGATTCACGGCGGCTGCCGAGCAGTTCGCCGTAGAACTCGGCGTCGCCCATGAAGCCCAGGTCGTAGCCACCCTGCAGGTAGGCGGTGTGGGTTTCGGCACCGGAGATCAGCGAACGGTTCAGCGTGCGCGGGTCGAAGGTATCGCGGATGTTGCTGTTGGTGGTCTGGCCACCGCCCACGCCTTCAAAGCCGACCAGGCCGGTGCTGACCGCCGAGTTCGGGCGCCAGCGGTTGAAGGTGGTGCCACGCGCGCCCGCGGCGGCAACGCCGGTCAGGTTCTGGGTACCGATGGTGTTGATGGTGACGCCGTTGGAGCCGGTGCCGGTGATCGGGTAGCACTTGGGCTGGCCGGTCAGCGGGTCGATGGTGTCGGCACCACCCCAGCCGCCGCCGGTGGGCAGGCGACGGTAATCGGTGTTGCAGCGGGTCCATTCGCGGTCGTTGAGGGTCAGCTCGTCGCGGTTGTAGTACTCATACGAACCGGAGATGTGGCCGCGCGCGCCGGTGGTGCCGGCCACGATCGCGTAGCGGCGCTCTTCGCCGCCACCACCGTCGGTCGCGGTCTGGCGCGCTTCGAAGGTGACGCCGTCGATCTTGTTCTTGGTGATGATGTTGATGACGCCGGCGACGGCGTCAGAGCCGTAGATCGACGAGGCGCCGTCCTTCAGCACTTCCACGCGGTCGACGATGGCGTCGGGCAGCACGTTCAGGTCGGTGGCGCCGACCGAGCCGCGCGAGCCGGCCGGGGCGATGCGGCGGCCGTTCATCAGGATCAGGGTGCGGGTCGGGCCCAGACCACGCAGGCCGACGGTGTTGGCGCCCGGACCGCCGTTGGTCACGTAGCCGCCGTACGCATTGTTGATCTGCGCGGCACCGGCGGTGACGGCGGTGCTCTGCAGCACGCCGGCGGTCGACTGGAAACCGGCCAGGGTGGTCTCTTCACGGGTGATGACCTGGACCGGCGAGACCGAGTTGAACACGTCCCGACTGATGCGCGAGCCGGTGACGGTGACCGTCTCGAGGCTGGTGGCCTTTGCCTTGGCGGCGTCTTCCGCCGACTGGGTCGAGGTGGTGCTGTCCTGCGCGAAGGCAGCGCCCGAAGCACCCAGCACCAGCGCGGTGGCCAGCGCGAAGCTCAGCGGATTCCGGCTGAGCGACTTGCGATTCATCATGTAGATCCCCTTGGAACGATCGATTGCGTCAAACACCGGTGACATGGACCAGCAGGCGTCTCCGTGTGCCCTCGAATCAGGTCTTGGCAGTGACTGCCCCCTGTAACACCAGCTTCACGAGCTGATGACCCGAGGTTAACACGGCCTTAACGAGGCCTGTCAACTGTTCATCAGGAAGTCATAAAGACAAGCTAGGCAAAGCCGCGCTTTCGTTCTCATTTGGCTTGCAAGCTATTGTTCTTAAAGATTGTTTAGATGGTTTTAAGTGAAACGAATTTCTCCATACTGTGACGCACGCACGATTTGGGTTGCTGGCCGCACCCTGCGTCCGAATACGTGGATGTCCGTTCGATGTCCTGTCGGGAGGCGGCCGGACAACGCGACGACAGCGCAGGACAACGCCCCGCGTCCCCGGGCCCGCTGGACTATCATGGGCGGCTTCCCGTGCCGCTTTCCCGGAGTACCTGCAGTGAGTGCCAGCCCGTCCCGACGTCCCCATGCCAGCCAGGTACAGAAGGGCCTGACCCTTCATCCGCGCGTCCGCAACGTGATCGCGGTCGGGTCGGGCAAGGGTGGGGTGGGCAAGTCCACCACGGCGGTCAACCTGTCGGTGGCGCTGGCCCGGCTGGGCGCCCGCGTCGGCCTGCTCGATGCGGACATCTACGGCCCCAGCGTGCCGATGATGCTGGGCCTGAGCGGACGTCCGGAGAGCCCGGACAACAAATCGATCGAACCGCTGCGTGCGTTCGGGGTGGAGACCATGTCGATCGGCTACCTGATCGAGGACGAAACCCCGATGATCTGGCGTGGCCCGATGGCGACCTCGGCCATGACCCAGTTCTTCAACGACACCCTGTGGGACGACCTGGATTACCTGCTGATCGACCTGCCGCCGGGCACCGGCGACATCCAGCTGACCTTGACCCAGAAGATCCCGCTGGCGGGTGCGGTGATCGTCACCACCCCGCAGGACATCGCCACGCTCGACGCGAAGAAGGCGCTGAAGATGTTCGAGAAGGTCGAGGTGCCGGTGCTGGGCATCGTCGAGAACATGGCGGTGCACACCTGCAGCAACTGCGGCCAGGTCGAACACCTGTTCGGCGACGGTGGCGGCGAGCGCATGGCCGCGCAGTACGGCGTGCCGCTGCTGGGCTCGCTGCCGCTGGACATCGGCATCCGCGAACAGGGCGATGCCGGCACCCCGATCACCGCCGCCGCGCCCGATTCGCCGGCCGCGCAGGCCTACCTGCGCGCCGCCGAACGGCTGGTGGAAGAGGTGGCCAAGCGGCCGCGCGCGAGCATTCCGATCCTCTCCTCGCTGCTCTGATCTGTTTAGAATCGCCCGATACCGAACCCAGGACCCCCCATGAGCATCAAGAGTGACCGCTGGATCCGCCGCATGTCCGAGCAGCACGGCATGATCGAGCCGTTCGAAGCCGGCCAGGTCAAGCAGGCCAACGGCCAGCGCATCGTCAGCTACGGCACCTCCAGCTACGGTTACGACGTACGTTGCTCGCGTGAGTTCAAGGTGTTCACCAACATCAACTCGACCATCGTCGATCCGAAGCACTTCGACCCGGGCAGTTTCGTCGACATCGTCGGCGACGAATGCATCATTCCGCCGAACAGCTTCGCACTGGCGCGCACCGTGGAGTACTTCCGCATCCCGCGCGACACCCTGGTGGTGTGCCTGGGCAAGAGCACCTACGCGCGCTGCGGCATCATCGTCAACGTGACCCCGCTGGAACCGGAGTGGGAAGGCCACGTCACCCTGGAATTCAGCAACACCACGCCGCTGCCGGCGCGCATCTACGCCAACGAAGGCGTGGCCCAGATGCTGTTCTTCCAGGCCGACGGCGATGATGTGTGCGAAACCTCGTACAAGGATCGCGGTGGCAAGTACCAGGGCCAGACCGGCGTGACCCTGCCGCGCACCTAGATCGGTAGCGCCGACCGCTGGTCGGCTGCTCCCCACCTAGATGAGGTAGCGCCGACCGTTGGTCGGCTGCTCCTGTCGCACAAATGAAAAAGCGCGGATCACTCCGCGCTTTTTTTGTCGCCGTCGAGCGCGTTATTTCCCGCGACCAAACAGCAGTCCAATCCCCACCGCCACCAGCAGCACCGGCCACCAGGTAAGGATCAGGCGGCCCAGGTTCATGTTGGTCCAGCCCAGGTTGCTGGCGAGCAGGAACAGGCCGACGAGGATCAGGACGATGGCGGCGACTAGGTTGGAGCGCATCAGGGGTAGGGTCCGCTTAGGGCTGGGGCGAATATCCTAGCCGTTCCTTCCACATCGCGACACGCTCCTGCAGCACGGCCTCATCAAACGGATGCGGCTGGCCATGGCCCCACACCGGCGCCGGCCACGCCGGGTCGCCCACGTGCCGGCCGACCACGTGGAAGTGCAGCTGGGGCACGATGTTGCCCAGCGTGGCGAAGTTGATCTTCTCGACCCCGTCGGTGCCCTTGAGCGCCCGGCAGCACCGGTTCAATTCCGTGCGCAGCTGGTCCTGCTGGTGGCCGTCCAATTCCAGCCATTCAGTGATGCCGGTCACACGCGGCACCAGCACCAGCCACGGATACCGTTCGTCGTTCATCAGCCGCACTTGCGACAACGGGCCTTGGTCCACCAGCACACTGTTGGCGGCCAGGCGTGAATCCAGTTCAAAATCGCTCATCCAAGATGCTCCGAAAAGAAGTCCAGGGTGCGTTCCAGCGCCAGCTCGGCGCTGTCCGGATCATACGCATGTCCGACGCTGCGGTTAAAGGCGTGGTCGGCCGGGTAGACGAAGGTGGCCATCTTCGGCAGCTTCTCGCGGTGGGCCTGGATCGCCTCTGGCGGAATGCTTTTGTCCTTCGCGCCGAAATGGAACATGACCGGGGCCTTGGGCGTTTCGTCGAGGAAGTGCACGTTGCGTGCGCCGTAGTAGCTGACCGACGGCAGGCCCAGGCGCAGCGCCGAGAGCAGGGCGATGCTGCCGCCCCAGCAGTAACCCACGGTGCCGACCTTGCCGGCCGGCGCCAACCGCGAGGCGGCCGCGCGGACCACTTCCAGCGCCTTCTCCACGCCCAGCGCGGTGACGTGTTCCAGGCCCTGCTTCACCCCGTCCGGGTCATAGGGCAGGGCATCCGGGTCGGAATCCGCCCCGTCGACCAGGTCGAAGAAGGAGGGGGCCAGCACCGCGTAGCCTTTCGCCGCGAAGCCTTCGGCCACCTCGCGGATATGCGCGTTGGCGCCGAAGATCTCCTGGATGACCACCAGCCCGGCGCGCGGCTTGCCTTCCGGCGTGGCCTGCCAGGCCCGGACCGGACCGTGATGCGTATCAAGCGTGACCCACTCACCCATTGCCAGACTCCTGTTGGTTCAGGCGTTCATTATCGGCGCGGACCGGGTTAGCGGGGTGTCGCGGGCGTGCCCGGGCTGGCGGTTGGCCTTGCCGCAGCAGTCGATGCATTCAGGGCCCGGGGCCCAACGCCGGTATACTTGCCGCCGTTTCCGGCCCCAGGTCCCCGCGCCATTCCGGCGTGGGCCCAGGCCCCCAGAGTCCCGCGATCCATGTCCCAGCTGAACCCCAAAGTCGGCTTCGTCAGCCTTGGCTGCCCGAAGGCCCTTGTCGATTCCGAGCGCATCCTCACCCAGCTGCGGGCCGAGGGCTACGACATCGTCCCCTCCTACGATTCTGCCGACGTGGTGGTGGTCAACACCTGCGGCTTCATCGATTCGGCGGTGACCGAGTCGCTGGACGCGATCGGCGAGGCGATGAATGCCAACGGCAAGGTGATCGTCACCGGCTGCCTGGGCAAGCGCCCGGAGGAGATCCGCAAGGCCTACCCGGACGTGCTGGCCGTCTCCGGTCCGCAGGACTACACCAGCGTGATGGAGGCCGTGCATGCCGCGCTGCCGCCGAAGCACGACCCGTTCGTCGACCTGGTGCCCGATTACGGCATCAAGCTGACCCCGCGGCATTACGCATACCTGAAGATTTCCGAAGGCTGCAACCACCATTGCAGCTTCTGCATCATTCCCTCCATGCGCGGCAAGCTGGTCTCGCGGCCGGTGGACGAGGTGCTGCGCGAAGCCGAGCGGCTGGTGCGCGGCGGGGTGAAGGAGCTGCTGGTGGTGTCGCAGGACACCTCGGCCTATGGCGTGGACGTCAAGTACGCCGAACGCATGTGGCGCGACAAGGCCTACCAGACCCGCATGAAATCGCTGTGCGAAGGCTTGTCCGAGCTCGATGCGTGGACCCGCATGCATTACGTGTACCCGTACCCGCACGTGGATGACGTGGTCCCGCTGATGGCCGAAAACCGGATCCTGCCGTACCTGGACATTCCGTTCCAGCACGCCAGCCCGCGCATCCTCAAGCTGATGAAGCGGCCCGGGGCGGTCGACAAGACCCTGGAACGCGTGCAGCGCTGGCGCCAGCTGTGCCCGGACATCACCGTGCGTTCGACCTTCATCGTCGGCTTCCCGGGCGAGACCGAGGCCGAGTTCGAAGAACTGCTGTCGTTCCTCGATGCGGCGCAGCTGGACCGCGTGGGCGCGTTTGCCTACTCGCCGGTGACCGGCGCCACCGCCAACGACCTGCCCGGCGCGGTGCCGGAGGAGGTGAAGCAGGAGCGCTTGGCCCGCTTCATGGCGCGCCAGGCCGACATTTCCGCGGCGCGCCTGGAAGCGAAGATCGGCACCGTGCAGCAGTGCCTGGTCGATGCGATCGAAGACGGTATCGCGGTGGCCCGTTCCAAGGCCGACGCGCCGGAAATCGACGGCCTCGTGCATATCCAGAACGCCGACGAAGCGCGCCTGCGCGTGGGCCAGTTCGTGGACGTGGAGATCACCGAGAGCGATGAGCACGATCTTTACGGCGATGCGCTCATCGATGAGAGCCCGACGAAGAAGCTGCTCGACCTCAAGGTGCTGTGACCGACGCGGCCGCCCCCGGGGCGGTCGGCCGCCGGCGTTTCATCGCGCCGGCGCGCGCGGTCGTGGATCGGGCGTGCTTCGCCCATCCGCTGTTTGCGTCGTTCGCTGATTACCGGGACCTGATGGTGGCCGCCGACTGGCCGACCCTTTCCGCGCTGAACCAGCGGCTCGCTCTGTCGGGAAGGCAGCTGGTCGAGCAGGATGACGCGCTGCTGGCCGATGGCCTGCACTACGAGCAGCGCATCGCACGCGGCCAGATCGCCACGCGCCCGTGCAACTGGCATGACCTGTTCAATGCTTTGGTGTGGGCGCGCTACCCGGCGTTGAAGGCCGCGCTCAATGCACGCCAGTGCCAGGACATCGAGCGCAGCCCGCCCGGCCAGCGCACCCGTGCGCAGGCCGCGCTGACCCAGTTCGACGAAACCGGTGTGATCGTGCGGGTGCGCGACGCGTCGTTGCTGCACGCATGGAACCGTCACGACTGGCACGCGCTGTTCGTTGACGGCGCAGCGCAGTGGCGCAGCGGCGACATCGCCGTGTCTGCCGTGTTCGGGCATGCGTTGATGGAGCAGGCGCTGTTGCCTTCACGATTGCTGGTGGGCAAATGTGTGGTGGTGCAGGGCGATGATGATGCGCTGGTGTTGCAGCAGGTAGCGCAGGCGATCGCGCGTGCCGACGCGCTCAATGATCCGCTGGAGCTGCGACCCCTCCCGTTGATGGGCATCCCCGGTTGGCATGCCGCGCAGGGCGCGGGCTTCTACCAGCTGGCGGACTATTTCCGGCCCCTCCGGGAGGGTCGGCGGTATCCAGCGCCCCTGCGTCACGACCAACGGTCGTGACCTACCGGTCCCCTGCGTGGGTCGCAATGCCACGAGGCCGGTAGCCCACGACCGTTGGTCGTGGGTCGCAATGCCACGAGGCCGGTAGCCCACGACCGTTGGTCGTGGGTCGCAATGCCCCGAGCCCGGTAGCCCACGACCGTTGGTCGTGGGTGCGTGATCAACCGTGGTACTCCACCGCCAGGATCGCAAACCCCGTGCGCCCGCTCGGCAGCTCCACCTCGAACTCGTCGTCCACGCGCTTCTTCAACAACGCGCGCGCCAGCGGCGAATCGATGCTGATCCAGCCGGCGCCCGCATCGGTCTCATCCGGACCCACGATGCGGTAGCGGCTGACATCGCCGCTGTCCACGTTCTCCAGCTCCACCCACGCGCCGAAGAACACCGCTTGCGGATCGGTCGGCACGGTGTCCACCACCCGCAGTGACTCCAGCCGCTTGGTCAGGTAGCGCACGCGCCGGTCGATCTCACCCAGCTGCTTCTTGCGGTAGGTGTACTCCGCATTCTCCGAGCGGTCGCCTTCGGCGGCGGCCGCGGCGAGCGCCTTGACCACCTCCGGGCGGCGCACGCGCCACAGCTCGTCCAGTTCGGTCTTCAAGCGCTGATGGCCCTGCGCGGTGATCAGGGCCGTACTCTTTTCCGCAGGGGGACGCCAACGCGACATCGATGGCCTCAGCGCTTGCCGCCGAAAATGCCACCCAGGATGCCGCGCACGATCTGGTTGCCCAGCTTGGTGCCCACCGTGCGGGTGGTCTGCTTGGCCATGGTTTCGATCATGCCCTGGCGGCGCTTGGTGCCGAAGATCGCGTCCTTGATCGACTGCCCGAACCCACCTTCCTGCTGCTCGTCCTGCTCACGCGTACGCGCCTTGGGCGCATCGGCCTGCTCCACCGCCTTGGCCGCACGCTGGGCCAGCAGCTCGGCCGCCGACTCCCGGTTCACCGCCGCGTCGTAACGGGTTCCGACCGGGCTGCCGGCGCGCACCTGGGCGCGTTCGGGCTCGGTGATGGCGCCCATCCGGCAGCGCGGCGGGGCGATCCGGGTCTGCTGCACCGGCGAGGGAATACCCTTGTCCTGCAGGGTGGAGACCAGCGCCTCGCCGGTACCCAGCTGCGACAGCGCCGCCACCACGTCCAGCTTCGGATTGGGCACGAAGGTTTCTGCGGCGATCTTCACCGCCTTCTGGTCGCGCGGGGTGAACGCACGCAGCGCATGCTGCACGCGGTTGCCCAGCTGGCCCAGGATGTTGGCCGGCACGTCGTCGGGGAACTGCGAGCAGAAATACACGCCCACGCCCTTGGAGCGGATCAGCCGCACCACCTGCTCGATGCGCTGCACCAGCGCGGCCGGCGCATCGTCGAACAGCAGGTGCGCTTCGTCGAAGATGAAGACCAGCTTCGGCTTCTCCAGGTCACCCACCTCGGGCAGGGTTTCGAACAGCTCTGACAGCAACCACAGCAGGAAGGTCGAGTACAGGCGCGGTTTGAGCACCAGCTGGTCGGCGGCCAGGATGCCGACCACCCCGCGCCCGTCATGGTTGACCCGCATCAGGTCGGCCAGTTCCAGTGCCGGCTCGCCGAAGAAGGCTTCGCCGCCGTCCTGCGACAGGCGCAGCAGGGCACGCTGGATCGCGGCCACGGTCTGCGCGCTGACCAGCCCGTATTCGGTGGAGATGTCCTTGCGCTCGTCGGCGACCAGGCCGAGCAGGGCGCGCAGGTCGTCCAGGTCCAGCAGCAGCAGGCCACGGTCGTCGGCCAGCTTGAATACGATGTCCAGCACGCCGGCCTGGGTG
Organism: uncultured Stenotrophomonas sp.; assembly: GCF_963519925.1. Taxonomy (NCBI): domain Bacteria; kingdom Pseudomonadati; phylum Pseudomonadota; class Gammaproteobacteria; order Lysobacterales; family Lysobacteraceae; genus Stenotrophomonas; species uncultured Stenotrophomonas sp. The sequence goes on from NZ_CAUQPH010000016.1 coordinate 41,002, forward strand.
TCGTTGAGTTCCAGGATGCGGGCGAGCAGGGTCGGGCCCATTTCGCTGACCGTGGTCCGCACCGGGTGGCCGAGCTTGCCGTACAGGTCCCAGAACACGGTCGGGCTGCCGGCCGGCGCGTAATCGGCCACGCCGATCTCCTTCGCGCGCTGCAGCAGGGCCTCGCTGCCTGCGCCCGGCACGGCCAGGCCGGAGACATCGCCCTTCACATCGGCCAGGAACACCGGCACGCCGATGCGCGAGAAGCCTTCGGCCAAGGTCATCAGGGTGACCGTCTTGCCGGTGCCGGTGGCGCCGGCCACCAAGCCGTGGCGGTTGCCCAGCGCGGGCAGCAGGGTCACGGGGATGTCGTCGGTGGTGCCTCTGCCGAGCAGGATCGGATCCATGGTCAACTCGCTCTGTGGACGGGCTATGTGAATGGGCAGGATTCTAAACGTCGGCAGGCAGCGGCGGGCAGACCGGGTTGCCCCGATGCAAGCGGCACGGCTACTCTGCCCTGTCTTTCGCCCACAGTGCCAAAAATGCCCGTTCCTGTCCTGCTTTCCCGTGCTTGGCCGTTGTTGGCGCTGTTTCCCCTGCTGTCATTCGTGCCCGATGCGCACGCCCAGCGCGTCTCGGCGCGCGACAAGGCGAAGATCGAGGTGCTGGAGCAGCGCATGGCCGCCGCCGAGAAGCGCTACGCGGACGCGCTGGTGCTGGTCAACAACGCCGACCCCAAGGGCAAGAACGAAAGCGACGCCGCGCTGGAGGACATGGAGGACGTGATCAGCGCCTGCGTGGCGCAGAAGGGCTGCCAGGTCAGCAACCTGCTGGTCACCTACAAGCGGCTGCTGAAGACCAACACGGACGCCCGCGATGCCGACGACAGCGAGGGCATCGCCAGTGATGGCGGCCTGCTCGAGGCCGACCCGGACCACCTGGGCCCGTTGGCCGCCGACGTGCCCGAAGCGGCCCGCGCAGCGGCGCTGCTCAACGACAAGCGCCACGCCTTCGACAACATGGTCGAATACAACCCGGCGGTGCAGGCCGGCATCCGCCGCTGGCTGACCGACATGCGGCCGGCGCTGATGAATACCTACGAGAACTACCAGACCCTGCGCGCGGTGATGTGGCCGGAATGGGAAAAACGCGGCCTGCCGGAGGCGCTGCTGTTCGGGATCATGGCCAAGGAGTCCAACGGCCGCGTGCACGCCTCTTCGCGCGCCGGCGCCGCCGGCTTGATGCAGTTCATGCCGGCCACCGGGCGCCGTTTCGGGCTGGGCCCGGACGGCACCGGCTTCGACACCCGCTTCGATGCACGCAGTGCGGCCGAAGCCAGTGCCAGCTACCTCAACGAGCGCATGCGCGAACTCAACAACAACGTGGAACTGTCGCTGGCCGGCTACAACGGCGGCGAAGGCCGGGCCGGGCGTGTGTATCGGCAGAATGTGGGGCAGAGCTTCTGGGTGGACAACGTCTACAACCAGTTCCCGGCCGAAACCAAGGACTACGTGCCGATGGTGATCGCCGCGGCGTGGATCTACCTGCACCCGCAGCAGTACGGCGTGGACTTCCCCAAGGTCAGTGCGCAGCCGGCCACGATCCGCCTGGCCAAGTCCACCACCATCTACGAGCTGACCATCTGCCTGGGCAGCACCGGCACGCGGGATGGCTACATGCGCGCGCTGCGCAACCTCAACCCGCGCTACGAAGCCGACGGCTGGATTCCGGCGGGCACGATCATCAATGCCACCACCCGCATTGCCGGCCTGTACAACCGCTACTGCGTCAGCGGCCCGCGTGCCGACCTGGCGCGCACGCTGATCACCGCCGACCTCAATGCCGCCATCGTGCGACCCGCAGCCGCCAGCTACACCGGTAACGTCGCGGTCGGCAGCGTGGTGCCGATGGCCGGCGTGCAGTCCAGCACCCCGGTGCCGACCGCCCCGGTCGCGCCGGTGGCCGTGCCTGCCGCCAAGGCCAAGCCAAAGGCGGCGAAGACCCACAAGGTCGGCAAGGGCGAAACGCTCGGCCGGATCGCCGACAAGTTCGACTGCGACGTGCGCGAGCTGGCCAGGGCCAACGGCTTGAAGGCACCGGCGTATGCGCTGCGCCAGGGGCAGTCGCTCAAACTGCAGGGCTGCGGTAAATAACCTCCGAGGACGACCGATGGAAATGACCGAAATCAACGAGATGTTCGCCAACATCCGCGAAAACACCGACTGGGATCTCAACGGCGAGCTGGTCTGGGGCTATTTCTTCGTCAACACCACCGAGGCGCCACTGCACGACTTGGCCAAGGTGCTGGAAGGGCAGGGCTATACCGTGGTCGAAGTGTTCGAACCAGAGCTGGAACCGGACGAGCCGCCGTACCACGTGCTGCACGTGGAGCGGGTGGAAGTGCACAGCGAAGCATCGCTGGATGCGCGCAACCAGGAGCTGCAGGCGCTGGCCAAGGCGAACGGGGTGGAGGATTACGACGGGATGGACGTTGGGCCCGTCGAGTTCGCACACGACCCGGACAACCCTTGACACCAGACGCCCCGCGAATGCGGGGCGTTTTTCATTGGGCGTGGTGTCGCTAGACCCGATAGCAGGTGGCGCATTTGCCACCAGATGCGTTAAGGGGGCGAGCGAAGCCAGGTCCCGTGCTATGAATTCCGCACCATGCTTGAACACTCTTTCGGAGATGTGAAGGATGCGCGGATTCCAGGTTTTACAACGTAACGTGCCAACAAGAGTGCAGGCGGCCCTGCGCCAATCCATGAGGCCTGCTGAACGAGCGTCATGGCTCCTCTGTCTGCTGACCGCATGTCTCTGCTCCATTTCCTCTGCAAACGCACAGACCACGTTCACCTATTTTCACACCGACCCGCTGGGGTCGGTTGTGGCCAAAACTGACGAGAGCGGGAACGTAATTGAGCGCTACGACTATGAACCCTACGGGACGGTAATCGGGGGTCATTATCAGCGACGGGCCCTTGTACACCGGGCATGTAAGTGACGCTGCTACTGGTCTCAGCTACATGCAGCAGCGTTACTACGATCCCGGCATCGGAAGGTTCTTGTCGGTCGATGCGGTGACGGCGTATAGCGGTGATGCGCGGCACTTCAATCGCTATGGCTACTCCTACAACAACCCTTATAAGTTCACTGACCCGGATGGGCGGTGCCCGCAGTGTTTGTGGGGCGCACCGATTGGGGCGGTCGTGAACATTGGGGTGCAAATGGCCATGGCTGACGGGTCCGCAGCGGAACGGTTTTCGCGAATAAGCTGGGGCCAGGTGGGTATTGCCACTGCAGCGGGTGCTTTGAGCGGGGGGGTGAGTGCTATTGCAGGCACTGCTGTCACGACCGGGGGTGCCATTGCCACAAACGTGATTGGAAATGCCGCTGTCGGTGCAGTGGCGACTCAGGCAGGTGCGCAGGTCGAAGGCAGAACGGCCTCCGTGTCCGAAGTCGCGAAGGGGGCAGCGTTGAGTGGAGGGACGGCGGGGTTGGGTGCTGCAATTTCTGCTGCACCCGGCGCAGTCGCAAGAAATGCGAGTTCAGGGATGACGCAGACAGAACGAACCGCTACGGCTAATCTATTGCAAGGAATAAAGGAAGCAACGCCTGGGTTTAGCTACTCCAATCCTGTTCAGACGACTGCCAACGTTGCAGCCTCTGCCGTCAGTTCGTCCGGGGATTTGAAGCCGCTCTTGGATGAGAAGGGTAAATGAGAATGAAGCGGAACGTCGTTATGAAGAGTGTTGCCATGTATTACGCGAAGGCTGCGGTGTTCATGATCGCCAGCTACGGGTTGCTATTGCTTATATATGGGAAAACGAAGTTGTCCTTCTTCGAGTGGGTTCTCATCCTTTTGGCAGCATTTACGATTGCCTACATACCTGTATTGATCAGGTTGCTTCGGCGGAAAGAGATGTGAGAGTGGTGGGTGGCGCCGCCGCTCCGGCGGGGCCTGCCAACACGCGATGGCCGCTCTGGCGCAGCCGCTCAGGAAATGAAGTTATGGTCGATTTTCAGTCAAGCGGCATGGATAGGTATGACATGTCACGCCTCGATGAAGCGGATCTACGCTATCTAGGGAATTACTTGTTGGACACGGATGTACTGATTCGTGACTGGTCAAATCTGCTCGATGGGATTTTCGTGCTGCAGGAAAGTGGCGTCGCGGTGGCTCCTGCGTTGGATGTTGAGCCGCGGCTGGGAGGTATCCTGTTTCTTGTCGACGAATTTGATGAATTCAAGCGGGAGGCAGTTGCATCAGGTGCGAACTCTTTTGCCGTTGTTGAGTACATCGGTCAAAAGGGCTGGGCGGACGACGCTTCGCCCTCCTTCTTCAGGTTTGCGTATCCCGTGGATGTGGCCTGGGAGGAGATGGTGGGGTCATGTGTTATCGCCAAGGACGTTTTTGGGCGCCCTATCAGGGTATTTGCTGTAGTCACCGATAACGGAAAGGTCGGAAAGTTCGCGGACAACGATGCTTTGAGGCCCTACGAGCTCACGTTCGGATACACCTACGAAGATGAGGTGCCTCAGGGAGTGGCGGCCGCAGGATGATCGAGGCGTGCGGTGACGCCGAGATCGAATCGACGAAGTGACACGCCACGCGTGTCATTGCCTCACCGCAACGTACCCGGCGCCGCGCCGCACCGTCCCGGCAATGAGGGCCGATGCGAAGAACGCGTCGCCACCCGCGGGGTGCATGCCGCAGGAATCACCTCAACGTGGCAAGCGCCTGTCCGAGTTTGACTGCATGCTCCGCGTCGAGATGCGGGGCGAAGTCCGCCACGCCCGGCGGCAGCAGCACGATCACGGTGGAGCCATAGTTGAAGCGCGCCATTTCGGCGAAACGCTCCAGGGTGATGCCCTTGCCGCGGTAATCCTTGCGGGTGATCGTATCGCCATAGGCCGGGATCTCTTCCCCACCCCACACCGTCTCCACGCCCGACACCAGCAGCGCGCCGACCATCACCTGCACCATCGGACCGAAATCGGTGTCGAAATGACAGACCAGGCGCTCGTTGCGGGCGAACAGCCCTGGCACGTTGTTGACCGCAGCCGGGCCCACGCTGAACAGCCGGCCTGGCACGTGCACGGTTTCGCGCAGGGTGCCGGTCCACGGCATGTGCACGCGGTGGTAGTCCTTCGGCGACAGATACACCGTGGCGAACAGGCCGTGGTGGAACACTTCGGCATCGGCCGCATCACCGAGCAGCTCGGCAGCGGTGAACGACTGGCCCTTGGCCTGGAAGATGCGCCCATCCTCGATCGCGCCGAGCTGGCTGATGCGCCCGTCGGCCGGCATGACCAGGGTGCGCGCGCCGGCATCGGGCACGCGCGCGCCCGGCTTGAGCGCGCGGGTGAAGAACTGGTTGAAGGTGGCATAGCTGCGCGGGTCCGGATTGGCGGCCTCGGCCAGGTTGACCCCGAACTTTTCGGTCACCGTGTCGATCAGCCAGCGCGAGATCCGCGGGTTGCTGGAATACGCCAGGCGCCGTGCCATCGACGACAGCAGGCGGTGGGGCAGGACGTAGCTCAGCGTGGTGGTCAGGCTCATGGGGCGGATTTCTCGGTCAACAGGTTCAGGTCGCGGGCGATGGCCTGCGCATTGAAGGGAGGGCGGACCAGGCCGGCCAGCCTGCCTTCCGGGTCCAGCACGGCCAGGCCGGCCGAGTGTTCCAGGGTGTAATCCTGGGGCTTTTGCTCGAAGTCCTTGCCCGGCACCTTCTGGAACACGAAGCCCAGTGCGGTTGCGAAGCGTTCCAGCGAGGGGACGTCGGCGGTGGCGGCCAGGGTGTCCTTGTGGAAGGCGTGCACGTACTCGCCGAGCCGCGCAGGGGTGTCGCGTTCCGGGTCCACCGACACGAACACCAGCCGGGGCCGCAGCGTTTCCGGCTGGGCTTCCCACTGCTTCTGGGCCTGGGCGAGGTCGGCCAGGGTGGTCGGGCAGATGTCGGGGCAGGCCAGGAAGCCCAGGAACACCAGGGTCCAGTGGCCCTTGAGCTCGCCGGGAATCAGCCGGGTACCGTCCGACTGGGCCAGGTTGAACTCCGGCAGCGGGCGCGGCTGCGGGTAGAAGGTGATCGACTCCGTGGCCGGGCGGGTACCCGCCGTGGTGGGGGCGAACACTTTCTGGGCGACGACCAGGCCGAGCCCGGCGGCCAGCGCGATGAGCAGGATGATGCCGACATTGCGATTGAACATGTAAGCCCGTTCCCGAAGGGGGCCACCATGATAGGGGATGGGGCGCCGGCCGCACCGTTTCGACTGCAACGGATGCCGTGCTGCGCCGCAGCGCCTATAATCTGGGGCCACTTTGTCTGTTGCCCTGCCATGACCGCCGAAACGGCCGCCGAACTCCATACGATCATCGACCTGATCCGCTACGGCACCAGCCGTTTCAACGCCGCCGGGCTGACCTTCGGGCACAGCTACGACAACGCCCTGGACGAAGCCACCCAGCTGGTCCTGCACGCTTTGCACCTGCCGCACGACCTGGGCCCGGCCTACGGCGCCGCGCGCGTCCTCGGGTCGGAGAAGGCCGAGGTGCTGGCCCTGTTCGAGCGCCGCATCAGCGAGCGCCTGCCGGCCGCCTACCTGACCGGTGAGGCCTGGTTCGCCGGGCTGAGCTTCAAGAGCGACCGCCGCGCCCTGGTGCCGCGTTCGCCGATCGCCGAGCTGATCGAAACCGGCTTCGAACCGTGGCTGGCCGGCCGTGACGTACACCGCGCGCTGGACCTGTGCACCGGTTCGGGCTGCATCGCCATCGCCATGGGCCACTACTACCCGAACTGGGAAGTGGACGGCGTGGACCTCAGCGATGAGGCCCTTTCGCTGGCTGAAGAGAACAAGGAACGCCTGCAGGCGCACAACGTCACCCTGCTCAAGTCGGACCTGTTCAATGGCCTTACCGGCCGGCACTACGACCTGATAGTGACCAACCCGCCGTACGTCACCAACGACGAAACCGACGCGCTGCCGCAGGAATACTCGTACGAGCCCGAGATGGGCCTGCGTGCCGGCGACGACGGCCTGGACCTGGTGCTGAAGATCCTGCGCGACGCCCCGCTGCACCTGAGCGAAGACGGCCTGCTCATCTGCGAAGTGGGCGAATCCGAGCAGCACCTGATCAAGCTGCTGCCGGAAGTCGATTTTGCGTGGGTTGAGTTCAAGGTCGGCCAGATGGGCATCTTCGCGGTCGAGTGCCGCGAGCTGATCGCCCACAGCGCCCGCATCACCGAACTGGCAGCGCAGCGGCCGTGAGTTCCAATACCTTCGGCAAGCTGCTTTCGGTCACCACCTTCGGCGAATCGCACGGTCCGGCGATCGGCTGCGTGATCGACGGCTGCCCGCCGGGGCTGGAGATCAGTGCCGACGAATTCGCCCACGACCTGCAGCGCCGCGCCACCGGCAAGAGCCGGCATACCTCGGCGCGGCGCGAGGCCGACGAGGTCGAGATCCTGTCGGGCGTGTACGAAGGGCGCACCACCGGTACGCCGATCGCGCTGCTGATCCGCAACACCGATCAGCGCAGCAAGGATTACAGCAACATTGCCCAGCAATTCCGCCCGGGCCATGCCGACTACAGTTACTGGCAGAAGTACGGCATCCGCGACCCGCGCGGTGGCGGGCGCTCGTCCGCGCGCGAAACCACCATGCGCGTGGCCGCCGGCGTAATTGCGAAGAAGTGGCTGCTGCAGCGCTTCGGGGTGACCGTGCGCGGTTACCTGTCGCAGCTGGGCGAGATCACCCCGACCGGGCATGACTGGTCGGCGGTGGAAGACAACCCGTTCTTCTGGCCGGTGGCCGAACAGGTCCCCGCGCTGGAAAGCTACATGGACGCGCTGCGCAAGTCCGGCGATTCGGTCGGCGCGCGCGTCAACGTGGTGGCCGATGGCGTGCCCCCGGGATGGGGTGAGCCGATCTACGGCAAGCTCGATGGCGAACTCGCCTCGGCGTTGATGAGCATCAACGCGGTCAAGGGCGTGGAGATCGGCGACGGCTTTGCCAGCGCCGCGCAGAAGGGCACCGAACACCGTGACCTGATCACCCCTGAAGGCTTCGCCAGCAACCATGCCGGCGGCATCCTCGGCGGCATCTCCACCGGCCAGCAGGTCACTGCCTCGATCGTGCTCAAGCCCACCTCGAGCCTGCGCCTGCCGGGGGCGACGGTGGACGCCAGCGGTGCTGCGGTCGATGTGATCACCACCGGTCGCCACGACCCGTGCGTAGGCATCCGCGCCACCCCCATCGCCGAAGCGATGATGGCGCTGGTGTTGATGGACCAGGCGCTGCGCCACCGCGCCCAGTGCGGTGACGTGGGCGAAATCACGCCGCGCATCCCCGGATCCATCGATGGCTGACATGCGCCCCCGCGTCTGGGTCAGCCAACCCCTGTTCGATGATGTGATCGAACAGCTCGGGCAGCATGTCGAGCTCGCGATGACCCGCGAGGTGACCCGCTATACGCCCGCGATGCTGGCCGGAGAGCTGGCCCAGGTCGATGGCGCGCTGATCACCCTCAACGAACGCATCGGCGCGGCCGAGATCGCCAACGCGCCGAAGCTGCGCGCGATTGCCAATGTCGGCGTGGGTTACAACAACCTGGACATCGGCGCGCTGAGCGCGGCCGGCATCCTGGCCAGCAACACCCCGGACGTGCTGACCGAAACCACCGCCGACCTCGGCTTCGCGCTGCTGATGGCGACCGCGCGGCGGATCACCGAAGCCGAGCGCTGGCTGCGAGAGGGGCAGTGGGGGCAGTGGTCGTTCCAGACCATGCTCGGCGCCGACATCCATGGCAGCACGCTGGGCATCCTCGGCATGGGCCGCATCGGCCAGGGCATCGCCCGCCGTGGTGCGCTGGGGTTCGGCATGCGCGTGCTCTACCACAACCGTTCGCGCCTGCCCGAGGCGACCGAAGCCGAAGTCGGCGCGCAATACGTCGACCTGGACACGCTGCTCGCCCAGGCCGACCACCTGGTGCTGGTGCTGCCCTACGGCGCGGCCTCGCACCACATCATCGACGCCGCCGCACTGGCGAAAATGAAGCCCACCGCGACCCTGGTGAACATCGCCCGTGGCGGCATCGTCGACGAAGCGGCGCTCGCCGATGCACTGGCGAACGGCCGGCTGGCGGCCGCCGGGCTGGACGTATTCGAGGGCGAGCCGAGCGTGCGCCCGGAGCTGCTGGCCCTGCGCAACATCGTGCTGACCCCGCATATCGGCAGCGCCAGCCTGGCCACCCGCCGCGCCATGGTGCAGCTGGCGGTGGACAACCTGCTGGCCGCGCTCGGCCTGGGCGCGCATGCCGGCAACCCGCCCAGCGCCATCAACGCCGACGCCGTGGCCGCCAAAAAAATCGACGACGCAAAACGATAGGGAATCTCCGCGCCTGTTGCGCGAGGTTCCCCGAGCCCAATCCGCGTTCCCGAATATTCCGGTAGGTACCGACCGTTGGTCGGTACTCCCCATCACGGTTGAAGAGGTTCCCATGAGCAATCAAGATCGTCGTTTCCACGTCGCCGTCGTCGGTGCCACCGGCGCCGTTGGCGAAACCATGCTCGCCATCCTGGCCGAGCGCAATTTCCCGATCGCCACGCTCAGCCTGCTCGCGTCCTCGCGTTCGGCGGGCGGCGAGATTGAATTCGAAGGCAACAAGGTCAAGGTCCAGGACCTGGCCACGTTCGACCCGAGCGGCGTGGACATCGCGCTGTTCTCCGCAGGCGGCAGCGTGTCCAAGGAATATGGCCCGAAGTTCGCCGCCGCCGGCGCGGTGGTGATCGACAACTCCTCGGCTTTCCGCTACGACGACGATGTGCCGCTGGTGGTCTCCGAAGTGAACCCCGAAGCGCTGAAGAACCGCCCGCGCGGCATCATCGCCAATCCGAACTGCTCGACCATGCAGATGCTGGTCGCGCTGGCCCCGCTGCACCGCCAGTACGGCATCCAGCGCATCAACGTGGCCACCTACCAGTCGGTCTCCGGCGGCGGTCGCTCGGCACTGGAAGAACTGGGCAAGCAGACCGGCCAGCTGCTCAGCTTCCAGGACATCGACCCGCAGCGCTTCCCGGTGCAGATCGCCTTCAACCTGATCCCGCACATCGACGACTTCCAGGACAATGGCTTCACCAAGGAAGAAATGAAGCTGGTCTGGGAAACCCGCAAGATCCTCGGCGACGACAGCATCCTGGTGAACCCCACCGCCGTGCGCGTGCCGGTGTTCTACGGGCACTCCGAAGCGGTCAGCATCGAAACCCGCGACAAGGTCACCCCGGATGCGGCGCGCGAGCTGCTGTCGCGTTCGCCGGGCGTGGAAGTGGTCGACCGGCATGAAGCGGGTGGGTACCCGACCCCGGTGACCCATGCCTCGGGCACCGATGCGGTGTACGTGGGGCGCATCCGCGAGGATCTGTCGCACCCGCGCGGCCTGAACCTGTGGATCGTGTCGGACAACATCCGCAAGGGTGCAGCGCTCAACGCGGTGCAGCTGGCCGAGCTGGTCGCCGCCGAAGGTTGAGCGATGCCTGCGCGCGTGCATGGCGCCACGCCCTGCGTGGCTGAAATGCTGCGTGGCTGGATTGGTCGGGAATCGCTATATTGCCTGCCATGAAGAACCGGGTTACGGGCGCGTTGCGCCCGCTCAAGTATGCGTCGACCCTGCTGCTGGCCCTGGCCAGCAGCTCCGCCATGGCCCTCGGCCTCGGCGACATCCGGGTGCTGTCCAAGCCCGGCCAGCCGCTGCTGGCTGAAATCCCGGTCATTTCCGCCGACCCGTCCGAACTGGAAAACCTGCGCGTGGCGCTGGCCTCGCCGGTCACCTTCGCCCGGGTCGGGCTGGAGCGCCCGACCGGCCTGGTCAGCGAACTGCAGTTCGAACTCTCCCGCGACAGCAACGGCCGTGCCGTGGTGCGGGTCACGTCGCAGGCCCCGGTCACCACGCCGTCGCTGAACTTCCTGGTCGAAGCCGACTGGGGCCAGGGCCGCCTGGTCCGCGAATACTCGGCGCTGGTCGATGCGCCCGACAGCGCGCTCGCCGTGGCCGAACCGGAGATCGTCGCGCCGGCCGGGGCCATGTCCAATGCCATCGCGCGCGAAGCGGCCGCGATGCAGGCGCCGGCACCGGTGGCTGCCGCAGCACC